>JBFJJY010000001.1:0-21152 GCA_041612055.1 Methylophilaceae bacterium
ATGATTTAAATCTTCACGTTTTAAGTAAATCTGTGCCCCGCCAACTTTGTCTGACCACCGCTGTGCATGGTAAATTGGACTTGGGCGCCCAACAAAGTGCTTTAAGTCATAGGCATACTCAGCAAGAAACTCAGGATCATGACGATACTTTTCATACATGATGCGTAATTCATCTAAGGCTTCAACCAATGTTTCTGCGACAAAAGAGCCGCCAAATTGACCAAAGTGACCCCGTTCATCTGGCATATCATATAACTGCATTACTTACCCCTTGCTATTGGCATGCACAATAACATGCCAAATTAATCATTTTTACATCATTAACTTAATCATTCACTTGCTTCATAAACGCAGCAATCTTTACTGCATCCTTAATGCCCTTCGTTTGCTCTACACCACCGCTTACATCAACAGCATAAGGCTTTACCTGAATGATTGCCTGTTTTACATTCTCTGGCGTTAAACCGCCTGCTAAAATAATTGGCATTGGCATTTGACTAGGAATTAAATTCCAATCAAACACTTGACCAGTACCTCCAACCGCGGTTTCAGAATGCGCGTCTAACAGCAAACCTTTAGCACTCTTGTAGGTTTGTGCGTATTGTATCAAATTTGAGTCCGATTTAACGCGAATTGCTTTTAAATATGGCAATCCATATTGCATACATTCAGTCTCACTCTCATCACCATGAAACTGGAGCAAATCAATCTTCACACTTGCTAATACTTCATCGACTTCTTGTCGACTAGGATTAACAAACAAGGCAACGACATTCACAAAAGGCGGCAATGCGCTGCTAATCTGAGCAGCTTGCGCAACTGATACACAGCGAGGGCTTGGTGTATAAAAAAGTAAACCTATTGCATCTGCGCCCTGCTCTACAGCAGATAGTGCATCTTCTACCCTGGTAATTCCGCAAATTTTAACGCGCGTTCGCATAAATCTAGCCACTTCATGATTGATTAATATGTAAGCCTATCTCAAACTTAAGGCGATGTCACAACTTCCTCTCATTCGTTAACATTAAATCAGTTTAATGTGCCACCCATCACTTGGCAGTTGCCATTTTTCATCATAGACAACTCCTGTTAAATATAACCCATTAGCAGAGAACGTCGGTGGAGAAACTGTTCTATCCTGTTGCCCAAGCAACTCTCGAATGAGTTCTGGTGGGTTTTTTCCATTGCCCACATAAATCAACGCACCTAACATATTGCGCACTTGATGCTGCAAAAAAGCATTTGCAGAAAACTTAAAGACAAACTGATGACCAAACTGTTCAATACTCGCTTCATGTAATGTTCTAATTGGCGATTTAGCTTGGCACTCGCTCGCGCGAAAAGCACTAAAGTCATGCTCGCCAATTAGATAATGAGCGCCTTGCTGCATAGCTTTTAGGTTGAGCGGTAGGTGATACCAGCCAGCTTTGGACGCTAAAATAGCTGGCGCAATCGAATGATTGATCAATAAATATTCATACCGCCGAAGTTGTGCTGAAAATCGCGCATGAAAATCATCCGTGACAACGCTAGACCAAGTGACTCTAATCGTTTCAGGTAAGAATGCATTGACACCTCGCACCCATGCACTATTAGGCCGTTCCACCGTTGTATCAAAATGCACAACCTGCATCAAGGCGTGGACGCCTGTATCAGTTCGGCCTGCGGCATGTATACGGATGGGATGCTGAGCAATCGAGGCGATTGCCGCTTCTAAGACATTTTGTACGCCACAGCCACTTGGTTGACTTTGCCAACCACAATAGCTAGCTCCGTCATACTCTATTCCTAAGGCAATCCGCATTCAACTCGCCAAATAAATGCTATACATCGTCATCAAAGCCATTACACTTAATACAATATAATCCGTTACAGTTAATCGTGGGTTCTCTAACACAATTTCAACATCCTTATCTTCTGTATCCATCGTTGCATATTCTAAATATTGGTTGATGCCACCTTTTAATGAAATATTTTTCAAATCAGATTGTTGCAATTCAACATAATATAACGTTAACCATAAACGTGCAGAGAAGCGTTTTACATCAATCCCCAAAGATGACAATGGTTGCGTCAGAAAATAAATGCCAGAAATTAATTGCTGTTTAGTATTATGGGTTAATACCAAAGATAACAATCCTAATATTGTTGCAATCCTTAATACCTGCTCTAACCCCATTAATACACCTTCATAGGTCGGTTTAACATTAAAGGGCCAGCTAGCAATATGCTCTCCTGGTGTATTGAGTGCAAAAATAGCGAACATCACTAAGTAAAACCACTTTAAACGATAGCTCAACTGGAAATAATGTCGATTACTCAGGTAAATCAGCATTGCTAGCAACAATGACATTAGCACTAACAAAACGGTCAGATTCCAACGATTTACGAGTAACGCAAAAAGGATAAAAGTAATCAGTTGTGTTTTAGTACTTAGCGCGAACATTACGCTCCTTAGTCTAATTTATACGCCATATTATAGTGCCAAAAACCATATAAAAAGCCGGACATAAGCCCGGCTTTAAAAATACATCCGCAATTTTATGCTAATGAAGTTAATATATCATCCGCTCGTTTGCGCTGGCTTGCATTGCCTTCTTTTAACACTTCTTCTAGCAACTCTTTCGCGCCATCCTTGTCTTCCATGTCGATATACGCCGCAACCAATTCCAGTTTTGTTTCAACTTCTTCATACTCTGCTGTCATTGGCTCTTCAATATCAAGCTCTTCTTCACTTATCTCTTCTGAACCTGCATCTGCATCCGTTACAAACGATACTTCATCATCAATATCGAGTGAAATACCAGACACATCCAAAATATTGGCAGTGTTAGATTCAAACGCATTTTGATGACTGTCTGCATCATCACCGAAATCAAAATCATCAAGAGCGTCATCTTGATTACTTTGTAACGTCATTTCTGCTGGCTTTGCTTTTTCTGTTGTTGGCATATCGAACGTTAGCTCACTAGACGCCTCAACATCAGCATCTTCAGTTGCTTGTGCAGTTTCGGCAGGCTGCTCTGCTTCAAACGAAGGAAAGTCCAAACTAGGCACATCATGCATTACTTTCGCAATATCTTGAGCATCATCCGAATCATTTAATTCAAATTGCAATGCTGGCTCGCTTTTATCCACAACAGATTCAGCCATATCATCTTGCATAGCTTGAGAGGCTTGATCTAGCCCAGTAACAATATCTTCATCATCAGCACTGTCTGCAATTGAAAAGTCTAAATCAACTTCTGATGCCAATGGAGAATCAGAAAAATCTGAAACATCAAGTGCATCCTCTGTGGCTACACTTTCAGAAGCCGCCACTTTTGGCGTCTCAACATTAATTGTTTCAGGAATTGTTTCAGAAATTGCTTCAGGCTGACTAGGTTTAACATCAGCTAAATCGGGCTTTAGCTCAGTCGTTTCAGTTTTTTTTGGGTCAGCTTGACTAGGTTCAATCTTTTGCTTTGATTGATAAAGCGGGTTTTGTGGCTCTAACTTAGCACCAATTTCTGCTACTTTTAACCAAGTTGGATTATCAGCGCCTAAAGTGGTGAACATTTCTCCAGCGATTGTTTCAAATGCGGTTGTATTTTTATTAGCGGCATACATCTCAAGCAATTTAAGATGCAACTCATAACACTCAGGCTCTTTTGATATTGCATCTTTCAAAATCTCCTCTGCTTGCGCATCACGTCCATAAGCCATATAAACTTCAGCTTCAGCAATTGGATCAACATCATTAGTATCAATCAACGCATTACTTGCGCTATGAGAGAAGTCAGTTAAAAACGAAGTGTCTCCAGTAGCAACCATGCCAGAGGCTGTATCACCAAACACGGTGCTAGCTTTTAAACTGCCTGAAGTCATGATACCTTGCTCAAAATCTTCAAGCTTTTTGCTGCGTTTTTTTCTTAGGTACAACCAAACAGCAACTAACAAAGCAATGACGACGGCAACAGCAGCTAATATTGTTTTATTTAAATGGTTGATTTGATTTGAAACCGTATCGAGCAAACTTGCAAAGAAACTAGGTTGTTTTTCCTCAGTCGTCACAGCTGGTTTCGCAGTAGCTGCTGGCTTTGCTGCTGCCGCTTCAGGTTTCGCGTTATTAGGTTTCGCAGCGTCTTCAGTTTCCGCTACTGACTTATCTGTCTCTTGTGCGGGTTCTGTTTCTTTAGCAGTTTCATTTTGAGCAGACTGCGTTTGTGCATTTAACATCGCATTGTTTTTAAGCGCTAATAATTTTTGCATATCTTCGATTTGCTTCTCTAGCGCAGCAGTTCTATCCTCTGCTTCTTTTAATCCTTTTTCACGCGCGCTAATCTCTTCTTGCAAAGCGGTTAATTTGGCTTGTGTATTTGCATCAATTTCTTTTGTATCTGATGTCGATAACTTCACAACATCTTTAGTCGCTGTTGCTGCAGATGATTGATCTTCGGCAGCGGATTTAATTTTGCCGCTTGTCGACTGGGTATCTTCATCACTCGCTTGGGCGGCTTTTTGTGCAACCGCTTCAGCTAATTTATTGCGATACTTGTTCCAATCTGCCGTTTGCAGTTTAATTTCATTGATGGCGTACTTACCAGTCATTTCATTAAGCGCTTCTTGGCTAGGTGCTTGTAAAATTTTACCGACTTTGAGTCGATTCATATTTTTGCCATCAAAAGCCTCAGGATTGGCTTCAAAAAGTGCGACCAATACTTTGTCCAAACTCACATCAGCTGGCTGCATGCGACGTGCAATTTTGTATAGTGTGTCACCTTTTTTTGTTAAATGTTCTTGTGCGGGCGTCGAAGTTGGCGCTTTCGCGTTAGTAGCAACATCAGGCGCTGTCTTTTTAAGGGATGCATTATCAAACTGGTTTTTTGCTGGCGCTGGGGCTTGACTGGCATTAGGTTGATAACTCGGCGGATCCAGTAGCAAGGTGTATTGTCTAGAAATTCTACCATTACTCCATTCCACAACGACCAATAAATCTAAAACAGGCTCCGCAATCGAACTATTTGAAGTCAATTTAAGGATATGATTACCAGCTTCTTTGCTGATACGTAGTTTAATTTCATCGTGTACTGCTAAGCGCGTTAAGCCTTGCTCTGCATAAGCCGCCTCTGTATCGATTTTGGCTTGCAGTGAAGCAAGTTCCGCAGGTGTCATCGACAATAGTTCAATAGTGGCATTTAATGGCTCACCTAATGCTGACGCCACATTAACCGAGCCCAATCCTGCCGCTAATGCAGAGATAGGGAATGCCATCAAAAATAAAACGACTGCTATTTTCTTTATTATCGAGAAATACACTATTCCACCTTAAAATTCCGACGCTTAAATTGCAAAAATTACCGCCGTTTATACACAATAAACAAGCTAACATCAAATAGTTATAGATGCAAGCTGATAACACACATTATGTTCTGTGTGTATGTAATTGTTTATGAGTCCTGTCGCTTTTTCACAAAAACATTCTATTTATTATTGACTAATATACGTAACATGCGTCGCAACGGCTCTGCAGCGCCCCATAACAGCTGATCACCAACTGTAAATGCTGACAAATACTCGCCACCCATCGCCAACTTGCGCAATCGGCCAACTGGGGTCGATAATTGACCTGTTACAACAGCAGGCGATAGTCCACTCATACTCGCCTCTCGATGATTAGGAATCACCTTAGCCCAGTTATTCGCTTCTGCCAACATCTGTTCTATTTCGTTTAACGGTACATTTTGCTTTAACTTGAGGGTAAACGCTTGCGAATGACATCGCATCGCGCCGATACGCACACATAAACCGTCAATTGGAATTGGCTTGTGCATACGTCCAATAATCTTATTGGTTTCAACACCGCCTTTCCATTCTTCTTTACTTTGTCCGTTGGCTACTTCCTTATCAATCCAAGGAATTAAACTGCCAGCCAATGGCACGCCAAAGTGATCTGTTGGCAATACATCTGACTGAATAGTCTCTGCGACCACCTTGTCAATTTCTAATATAGCAGAGGCAGGGTCTGCCAATAAGCCTTGAACAGAGGCATGAATCGTACCCATTTGTGCAATAAGCTCACGCATATTTTGTGCACCTGCACCAGATGCCGCTTGGTAAGTCATTGAAGTAGCCCATTCAATTAAATCGGCTTTAAATAAACCATGCAACGACATCAACATGAGTGAAACGGTACAATTCCCACCAATCCAGTTTTTGCCACCATTGTGTAACGCATCCTCAATGACGTGCATATTGACTGGATCAAGCACAATCACAGCATCTTTTTCCATGCGCAAAGTCGATGCAGCATCAACCCAGTGTCCATCCCAGCCATCCGCTCTTAGTTTAGGGAATATTTCTGTGGTGTAATCACCACCTTGGCAAGACACAATGACGTCCATTGCCTTTAAATCAGCAATGTTTTTTGCGTCTTTAAGTGCAGGCGAGTCTTTTCCTACATCAGGCGCAGCAGATCCTGCTTGTGATGTAGTGAAAAATTGTGGTTCTATATCGGCAAAATCATTTTCTTGCATCATGCGTTGCATGAGTACAGAGCCGACCATACCACGCCAACCAACAAAACCTACTTTTAACATACCCTATCCATTTCTTGATGCATAACGCGTTATCTATTCAATCAACTGAATTACTTAGCTGATTTCTGAACTGCTTCGCCAGCTTTTTCTAAGTCTTTACCAACACCATTTACTGTGTTGCAGCCAGTGAAAAAACCTACCAATAAAATAGCGATTACTAAACGATACATTTTCATTTCTCCTAATTAGTCTCTAAAATTACCAAATTTAAGTGGAAAATCAGTGATACTTTTTTTAACTAAAGCAATTGTTTCTTGCAAAAGGTCGCGCTTAGCTCCATTCACTCGCACTGCTTCACCTTGAATACTGGCTTGTACTTTCATGCCACTATCTTTAATCGTTTTGACGATTCTTTTAGATAAATCACTATCTATACCGTCTTTAACTACTAACTCTTGCTTTACCTTGCTGCCAGAGATTGTTTGTACCGCTTTATGCTCCAACCGTTTAGAAGAGTCAGGTTCTTTTTTCTCCATTGCTGGTAATAAAATGTCTTTAATTTGATCCAATTGAAACTCGTTGTCGCCAAACAATGTAATCAAAGAATCTTTATCATTAAATTCAACTTTGGCAGAAGTGCCTTTAAAATCATAACGATTGGTAATTTGTTTTGCAGCAGTGTCAATAGCATTGCCTAACGCAACCTTATCAACCTCTGATGTAATATCAAATGAAGGCATACAATCAATCTCCTTTCAATTTTTCTTTTATTAAGTCATACCGAATATGCATATTACTCGTAATGACATACGTAATCTAAGGTTTCAACCGTCTCAATATCGAAACTTGTGTTGCCACCAATGGCAAATTTATCACCGGCTTGATAGGTTTTCCATTCATCTTGGCCTGCCAACTTAACCTTACAAACACCAGCATTAATTTCCATTAGCTCTGGAGACTCCGTATTAAATGTTAATGTACTTGGAAAAATAACCCCTAAGGTATTACGTGTTCCATTAGGGAACAATACGGTATGACTCACACATTTACCGCCAAAGTAAATATTTGCTTTCTTTTTTACACTTACGTTATCAAATTGAGCCATTATTAATCTCCTATGTTTATCTCATTATTATCGCAGAAAAGCGACTGTCCGTAACTGAAAGTCCTGACAGTCGCTTATCAATGCAAATAGCCTGCTACATTGCTGCAACGATTTGGTCACCCATTTCAGAGCAACTAACTTTTTTCATGCCTTCTTCGTAAATATCACCTGTACGATAGCCTGCAGCCAACACTTTTTTCACGGCAGTTTCAATGCGCACCGCAGCTGCTTCATTATCAAAGCTATAGCGCAACATCATCGCAACCGAAAGAATCGTTGCGATTGGATTAGCTAGGTTTTTACCTGCAATATCAGGCGCTGAACCATGCGATGGCTCATATAAACCTTGCTTACTAGCATTCAGTGAAGCTGACGCTAGCATGCCGATAGAGCCTGTTAACATTGATGCTTCGTCAGATAATATATCACCGAAAATATTGCCAGTCACCATGACATCAAATTGTTTTGGGTTTCGAATCAATTGCATCGCTGCATTATCTACATACATATGGCTTAATTCTACTTCTGGGTATTCTTTTGCTACATCAATCACGATTTCTTTCCAAAACTCTGTGGTTTCAAGCACATTGGCTTTGTCTACCGAGCATAGTTTTTTGCCTCGCTTCATGGCGATACCAAAAGCGACATGCGCAATACGGCGCACTTCAGACTCGCTATAGACCATGGTATTAAAGCCTTCGCGCTCGCCATTTTCATTGGTACGCATACCACGCGGTTGACCAAAATACACGTCGCCAGTTAACTCGCGCACAATCATAATATCCAAACCAGCCACCACTTCTGGCTTGAGTGTGGAAGCATTGGCCAGCTCTGGGAAAAGCACCGCTGGACGCAAGTTTGCAAATAAACCTAAATCTTTACGAATCGCTAACAAACCACGCTCTGGTCGCAATGGACGATCTAAGTTGTCATATTGAGGACCGCCAACTGCACCTAGCAATACTGCATCGGCAGCACGACACACTTTTTGTGTAAATTCGGGATAAGGATGTCCATACTCATCATAAGCTTGACCACCAAGTGGCGCCTCTGTGAACTCCATTTCCAAGCCTTCATTTTTTAATACATCGAGCACACGTAATGCTTGTTTAACGATTTCTGGTCCAATGCCATCACCTGGCAACACTGCAATTTTCATCATCTCTTTATCTTTCTATTTAATTATTCACCGCTTTTGCGTCATAAAACCCTAGTGTGTCATTGATTAAGCAAGGCGCATTGCGCAAACTTGCCTATCAATGACGGTAGGTTTAATTATGCAAATAGCCAAGGTTGTGTTGCTTTATGCTTTTCTTCAAATGCTTTGATTTTATCTTCATGCATCAATGTCAAACCGATTTCATCTAAACCATTCAATAAATTATGTTTAGACGTTTGGTTAATATCAAAGCTGAATGACTGCCCTGAAGGCATGGTCACCGTTTGTGAAGGCAAATCAACATTTAAGGTATAACCTTCATTGGCTTCACACTCTTTAAACAATTGGTCAACGATTTCTGCTGAAGCCACAATCGGCAAAATGCCATTCTTAAAGCAATTATTAAAGAAAATATCAGCAAAACTAGGTGCAATAATCACGCGAAAACCATAGTCATCAATCGCCCATGGCGCATGTTCACGGCTAGAACCACAACCAAAATTATCGCGGGCCAATAAGATTTGTGCACCTTGATAGCGCGCTTGATTGAGTACAAAATCTTTATTAAGCGGACGAGTACTGCAATCCATATCTGGCTCACCATAATTGGTATAGCGCCACTCATCAAATAAATAAGGACCAAAGCCAGTGCGCTTGATCGATTTCAAAAACTGTTTAGGAATAATCGCATCCGTATCAACGTTAGCGCGATCCAATGGGCATGCTAGCCCAGTAATTTGTGTAAATGCTTTCATAATATAATCTCCTCGCCTTAAACGTTGCGCACATCAACAAAATGACCTGCAATTGCAGCTGCCGCCGCCATCGCTGGGCTGACCAGATGTGTACGACCACCAGGACCCTGACGGCCTTCGAAGTTGCGGTTTGAGGTAGAAGCACAACGCTCCCCAGCACTTAAACGGTCCGCATTCATCGCTAAACACATTGAACAGCCGGGCTCACGCCATTCAAAACCCGCTTCAATGAAGATTTTATCTAAACCCTCTTCTTCTGCTTGGCGTTTGACAATACCAGAACCTGGCACCACCATCGCTACATCAATATTACTTGCCACTTTTTTGCCTTTAGCCACCACCGCAGCCGCACGTAAATCTTCTATACGTGAGTTGGTGCAAGAGCCAATAAACACTTTATCGAGCTTGATGTCAGTAATTGGCGTGTTAGCTGATAAACCCATATATTTCAACGCATTTTCAATGCTGGTACGTTTAGTTGGATCCGTTTCTTTAGCTGGATCTGGTACTGTTGCACCAATCGGTAACACTTGCTCTGGTGATGTACCCCAAGTCACTTGCGGTTGAATATCCGCACCATTTAACTCAATCACAGCATCAAATTTTGCGTCCGCATCTGAATGCAATGTGTTCCAATGAGCAACGGCTTGCTTCCATTGATCTGCTTTTGGTGCGTATTGGCGACCTTTCAAGTAAGCGGCTGTTTTTTCGTCAGGCGCCATAATACCTGCGCGCGCACCTGCTTCAATCGCCATATTACAAATGGTCATCCGACCTTCCATAGATAAGTCGCTAATCACATCGCCAGCAAACTCAATCGCATAACCTGTGCCACCTGCTGTACCTGTTACGCCAATAATGGCTAAAGCAACATCTTTTGCTGTGATGCCAACACCAAGCTTGCCATTCACCTTAACCAACATATTTTTAGATTTTTTAGCGACCAAGGTTTGGGTGGCCATCACGTGTTCAACTTCTGATGTACCAATACCATGCGCTAAAGCACCAAATGCACCGTGAGTTGAAGTGTGACTATCACCACACACCACTGTCATACCCGGTAAAGTAGTACCGTGCTCAGGGCCAATCACATGAATAATGCCTTGGTTTTTATCTTTAAATGGAAAGTAAACCAAGGAGCCAAACTCTTTGATATTTTTATCTAAGGTTTCTACTTGCAAACGTGAAACTGGGTCTTCAATGCCTTTATCCCAGTTTTGCGTTGGCGTATTATGGTCAGGATTCGCCACAATCGAACTATTGCGCCAAGGTTTACGACCAGCAATACGCAAGCCCTCAAATGCTTGCGGACTGGTCACCTCATGCACTAAGTGACGATCAATATAAATAAGACTAGTGCCATCTTCATCTTGATGCACTAAGTGCGAATCCCACAATTTATCGTAAAGCGTTTTTCCAGCCATTACAGCTCCTTTTTAATTGCTATTTGTTGAATGTCTTTTTAATGTTGACGTCATCATAACGACTTTTTAATACCCTAACAAGAATATAGTTTATACTGGTATAAAAGATAATAGACTAGGAAAGATTGATCCTGTAGTGGTAGACAAAAGACGAAATGAATTAGGTGAGTTCTTACAAGCCATCCGTAAACGTGGTACACCAGAAGAATTTGGTTTTCCACTAGGCACGCGAAGGCGTACAAAAGGCTTAAGACGCGAGGAAGTCGCACAGCTAGCAGGCATTAGTGCTACTTGGTACACTTGGATAGAGCAAGGGCGGGATGTCAATATGTCGGCCGATGCGCTAGTCCGCGTGGCGCAGGCGCTTAAATTGACACGAACAGAACGCGCTTATTTATTTGATATGGCTGGCAGGCGTGATCCACAAGGTCATGTACCTGAGGAGGATTTAGCTTCCAATACGTTAACCACCCTACTCAAAGACATCAAAGTACCTGCTTATGTCTTGGGTCGCACTTGGAATATATTGGCTTGGAACCAGCAAGCTGAAATATTATTTGGTGATTGGCTAACGCAGGAAGATGCGATTGCGCCCAATTTGCTACGTTTAGTCTTTACACATCCGAATGCTAAAACATTTGTAACCAATTGGGAGTCGCGCAGTCGTCGTTTAGTAGCTGAATTTCGAGCAGATTGCAGAAGTCGTTTAGAGGAGCCAGAATTACAGAGCTTGGTCGCTGAACTGTCAAAAGACAGTGTAGCATTTAATCAATTTTGGAAACAACATGATGTACTTGAACGGCAAGGTGGATTGCGTGAATTTAATCACCCAAACTTAGGCTTATTAGGCTATCAACAAGTCACCATGCGTCCAGTTGACCAAGAGCAGTTAAAGCTTGTGATGCTGTCGCCTACTGATAAGCGCTAATGAGCAGCGCGTATTAACTTATATTCGATTGCATCTTGCAAAGCAATCCACGAGGCTTCTGTAATATCAGTGGATACACCTATCGTATTCCAGCTTGTTTCCGCATCAGATGACTCAATCATCACGCGTACTTTAGCCGCCGTTGCTAAATTTGAATCTAATACACGCACCTTGTAGTCGGTTAGCTTCATTTCTTTGATGGCTGGATAAATATCACGTAAAGCATTGCGCATGGCTTTATCTAATGCGTCAACAGGGCCATCCCCCTCCGCTTCCGCATTCACCATTTCATTATTAACTAAAAAGGATACCGTTGCTTTTGAGTTGCTACCGCCTACGGAAGGCTCAGTAATGCTAATGTTGTATTTCTCAAGTTTGAAATAAGTATGACTTTTTCCTAACAACTTACGCACACGCACATCAAAGGAGTCCTCAGCATTTTCAAATTGATATCCTTCATGCTCTAACGCTTTTAGATGTTCAAGTACTTTTTTGGTCTCTTCTGATTCTTTGGTAAGCGCAGGATCAATTAATTGCAATTTAGCTAACAAGGCACTTCTACCTGCAACTTCAGAAACTAAAGTATGCCGCTCATTACCAACTAAGTCTGGGTTGATATGCTCATAAGAAATAGGGTTTTTATTCACTGCATCAATGTGCATTCCGCCTTTATGTGAAAAAGCATCGCCGCCAACATAAGGCGCTTTTTCATTAAATGGCACACCCGCAATTTCATTCACAAACTTTGAAACGGTCGTCAAATTGTGCATTTGTGTGGGAGGAATACAATCCATACCTAATTTCAATTGTACATTCGGAATAATCGAACTCAAGTTGGCATTGCCACAGCGCTCACCAATGCCATTCATCGTTCCTTGCACTTGTACCGCTCCCGCTTTAACCGCAGCAATCGAATTAGCAACAGCCATTTCGCAGTCGTTATGGCAATGAATGCCTACTTGAACACCAAAACTTTCAATGACTTTTTGCGTCAATTGGAACACTTCTTCAGGAAAAGTGCCGCCGTTGGTATCACACAAACAAAGCACATCAGCACCAGCATCTGCCGCCGCTTTCAATGTCTGCATGGCATAATCAGGATTCGCTTTGTAGCCGTCAAAAAAGTGCTCTGCATCAAAAATAACTTCTTTACCTAACTGTTTTAAATAGGCAATGGTATCGCCAATCATGGCCAAATTCTCTTGTAGCGTGGTACGCAGAATATCGGTCACTTGATAATCCCAACTCTTACCAAAAATAGCGACTGCTTGCGTATTGGCACTCAATAAAGATTTTAAATTACGGTCATCCTTGGCTTTAATACCAATTTTACGTGTGCTACCAAAGGCAATGACTTTGGCATGTTTAAGCTTTAAAGAAGCGACACGCTCAAAAAATGCTAAATCTTTTGGATTAGAGCCAGGATTACCCGCTTCAATATAGCCGACACCTAGATCATCCAATTTTTTGACAATTTTGAGCTTATCTTCAACTGTAAACGAAACGCCTTGCGCTTGTGCGCCATCGCGCAAGGTCGAATCATAAGCAATGACTTTATTTTTCATCATTATTTTTTGATTGGTCGCACTTTTGCTGCAATACGCATACGTAATGCATTTAGTTTGATAAAGCCTGCAGCATCTTTGTGATCATATGCACCTGCGTCATCTTCAAATGTCGCGATATTCGGGTCAAATAATGAATCTGTTTTACTATCACGTCCAACAACCGATACGCTACCTTTGTACAATTTAACGCGCACCCAGCCATTGACATGGATTTGGGTATGATCAATCAGCGTTTGCAGCGCAATACGTTCTGGACTCCACCAGTATCCGTTATAAATCAAGCTCGCATAACGCGGCATCAATTCATCTTTCAAATGCGCGACTTCACGGTCTAAAGTGACACTTTCAATCCCGCGATGTGCTTTCATCATAATGGTGCCGCCCGGCGTTTCGTAACAGCCGCGTGCTTTCATGCCAACATAGCGGTTTTCAACTAAATCTAAACGACCAATACCGTGTTTACCACCGAGTCGGTTTAATTCAGCTAAGATTTCGTGTGCTTTCATCGGCTTTCCATTAAGCGCAACAATATCGCCTTGCTTGTATTCGATATCTAAATATTCAGCTGCATCTGGCGCCGCTTCTGGACTCACTGTCCAACGCCACATACTTTCTTCAGCCTCGGCTGCTGGGTCTTCCAAATGATGGCCTTCGTAGGATATGTGTAACAAATTAGCATCCATCGAATAAGGACTACCACCTTGTTTATGCTTCATATCAACTTCAATGCCATTTTTTTCTGCATAAGCCATTAGTTTTTCACGACTTAATAAATCCCATTCACGCCATGGCGCAATAATTTTAATCTCTGGGTTCAAGGCATAAGCGCCCAACTCAAAACGCACTTGGTCATTACCCTTACCTGTTGCACCATGTGAAATGGCATCCGCATTGGTCTCTTTAGCAATTTCAATCAAACGCTTAGAAATCAATGGGCGTGCAATCGATGTGCCTAATAAATATTCGCCCTCGTAAATCGTGTTAGCTCTAAACATCGGAAACACGAAATCGCGTACAAACTCTTCGCGCAAATCATCAATATAGATATCTTTTACACCTGCCGCTTTTGCCTTAGCACGTGCAGGTTCTAATTCCTCACCTTGGCCTAAATCCGCAGTAAATGTCACCACTTCCGCTTGATAAGTGTCTTGTAACCACTTCAAAATAACCGAAGTATCTAACCCCCCTGAATAAGCCAGGACTACTTTTTTAACATCACTCATTATTTTACTTTTCCTAATAGTAGATATTCCATTAACGCTTTTTGTACATGTAAGCGATTTTCAGCTTCTTCCCATACGACTGAATTAGGTCCATCAATCACATCAGCACTGACTTCTTCACCTCGATGCGCTGGCAAACAATGCATAAACAATGCATCTGCTTTAGCCACTTTCATCATATCCGCATCCACTTGCCAATCTGCAAAGTCTTTGCGACGCTCTTCATTTTCCGCCTCAAAGCCCATGCTGGTCCACACATCCGTTGTGACCAAATCGGCGCCTTTAGCCGCATCCATCGGATCTTTAAACTCTTCAAAATGGTCAGTGCCATATAAATTAGCGCGCTCTGGCTCTACTTCATATTCTGGCGGTGTAGACACATGCATATTAAAATCAAGCACTTCTGCCGCTTGCAACCACGTATTACACATATTGTTTGAGTCGCCTATCCAAGTCACCGTTTTGCCTTTAATCGAGCCTCTATGCTCAATATAGGTAAAAATATCTGCCAAAATCTGACAAGGATGATATTCGTTGGTCAAGCCATTAATCACTGGCACGCGAGAGTTGGCAGCAAAGCGCTCAATGATGCTTTGATCGAACGTACGTATCATGACCAAATCGCTCATACGAGAAATGACTTGCGCCGCATCTTCCACGGGCTCGCCACGACCCAATTGGGAGTCACGTGTGTTCAAATAAATGGCTGCACCGCCCAATTGATGCATGCCTGCTTCAAAAGATAAGCGCGTACGTGTGCTGGCTTTTTCAAAAATCATAACCAACGTACGGTCTTCTAATGGCCAATATTTTTTGTAGCCTTTAAACTGTGCTTTAATCCACGCAGCTCGCTCAAATATATAATTAATCTCATCACCTGTGAGATCATTAAATTGCAAAAAGTGTTTAATACTCATAATGTTGCTATTCTTAACTTAAGCTGCTTTTAAAAAATGTTCAACCACAGACACTAAGCGGTTAACAAGCTCTTGCGCCTCTTCTTGCTTGATGATGAGCGGTGGCAATAGGCGAATGACTTTATCAGCCGTCACATTAATTAATAACTTGTTCGCTAATGCTAATTTCACTAATTCGGCACAAGGTCTATCCAGTTCAATGCCAATCATTAAACCCGCATGACGAATATCCACAATCGCCGCATTACCTTTAAACGCCTGCGCAAACTGTTGATGAATAAAATCACCCATTGCGAGTGCATTTTCACGCAAATGCTCTTGCTCAATAATTTCCAATGTCGCTAAGCCTGCCTTAGTTGCAAACGGATTACCACCAAACGTAGAACCATGCTTACCTGGTGTAAACACTTCTGCCGCCTTACCGTTTGCCACACATGCGCCAATTGGCACACCTGAACCCAGCCCTTTAGCCAAAGCCATCACGTCTGGCATCACGCCTGTATGTTGAAACGCAAACCAAGTACCTGTTCGGCCTATGCCACATTGAACTTCGTCCAACATGAGCAACCAATCGTTATCATCACAAATTTGACGTAAGCTTTTTAAATAGGCTTGCATATCACTAGGAATATGAATACCGCCTTCACCTTGCACTGGCTCAACTAAAATCGCCACTACATTGTTTTTACGCGCTGCGACTTGTTTCACCGCCTCCACATCATCAAAAGGCACTCGCACAAAACCACTGACTAGCGGCTCAAAACCCGCTTGTACTTTACGGTTACCTGTTGCTGATAATGTTGCTAAGGTTCGGCCATGAAATGACTTATCCATCACAATAATTTCTGGATTACTGATGCCTTTATTGTGCGCATATAAGCGGGCTAGTTTAATCTGCGCCTCATTAGCCTCACAACCCGAATTGCAAAAAAAGACTTTATCCATCCCTGAAATTTCTGCAATTTTATCTGCTAGCTGCGCTTGTTCTGCAATTTGATAAACATTAGAAACATGGATCAAGGTTGACGCTTGCGCATTAATTGCTTTGACAAATTCAGGGTGCGAGTGACCTAGGCCAGTTACCGCAATGCCAGAAAGTGCGTCAAGATATTGCTCGCCTTGATCATCCCAAAGCCACACGCCTTGCCCTTTTGTAAAAGTTACAGGGAGTCTGCCATATGTGTTCATTAAATGTTGCGACATAAATTTCCAATAACGCTAAAAATAAAAACAATGCTTAAAGAAGCATTGTGAGTGAGACATGGTCCATGTCTTATAAAAACAAAAACGGCGGCTAAGGCCGCCGTTACAGCTTTGCCCAAGCTACCAGTTCATTAATACTAATCGAATACCTTCACTCACGACAACTAATATCAAAAAAGTTGATAATGCTATTGCGAAAAGCTTTTTTCGGCCCAAATGTTCCGCCGTTTTCACGCTTTTTGATTGATAGCCTTTTGATGATAATAATTTTTTCATGGTGAATCCTAAAAAATTAGTTTTTCAGTTGTAATAAGAGTAAAGCAAAAGTCTACTTTATGCAAGATTTCAAGCGACATTCCATGCTTTTAACACATTAATTTTACTTCTAAAATGCTTTTCAACACGGGTCAAACTCCCTGTTAAAATGACGCGTCAGCAGACTGACTTTTGACAACACCCTTCATCACATCATCAATAATAAACATGATTAAGAAAAAAACATCCCAAACAACGAAATATGGCAGCTTATGGATGCTGGTCGCCGCATTTGGCTTTGCGACCATGGGTGCATTAGTGAAAGTTGGCTCAGCTAAATTCTCCAGCGCAGAACTGGTCTTTTATCGGTCGTTATTCGGCTTTTTGATGATATTCAGTTTAATTCGTATCAAGCATTTTTCTATCAAAACGCCCCACCTAAACAAACAGCTGGCTCGATCACTGATAGGCTTTATTGCTCTGCTGATGTTTTTCTATGCAATCAGCCACTTACCACTAGCAACTGCCATAACCCTCAATTACACATCGCCACTATTTCTTGCGGCATTTATGCCTTTTATGTTGCACGAACAGCCTAAAAAAATATTGTTCTTAGCGATGCTCATCAGCTTTATTGGTGTCGTATTATTGCTGAAACCTAGCTTTGCCAGTGAAGACTTATTAGCAGGCATGATTGGGCTGTGTTCTGGCCTCGGTGCAGGCTTGGCTTATTTGCATGTCAAACAACTTGGCAATCTACATGAACCTGATTGGCGTACAGTGTTTTACTTCACCTTTGTTTCAACCATTGGCGCCGGCGTTTGGATGCTATTTGACCGTGTCTCTGTTGTTATCTGGCAAGATTTACCCGTTTTGCTAGGATTGGCTGTGTCAGCAACACTGGCGCAACTGGCTTTAACACGGGCCTATCGCACAGGTAAAACCTTGATGGTAGCAAGTTTAAGCTATGCCACCGTTATCTTCTCTAGCTTATTTGGTATTTTATTTTGGGGCGAGCATTTATCGGCATCAGAATGGCTGGCTATTGGCTTGATTATTATTGGCGGTGTGTTAAGTACCTATAGTGCGCAGCAAGCACAGCCACCAGCTACAGAAAGCGATGCCGCTTAAAATTGCATTGATTAATAGAACTGAAACAGTTAAGGATCAATCAGCCCGCTGCGCATGGCAATCAGTGCAATCTCAGCGGAATTACTCGCATTTAATTTCTGTTTAATGTTGTATAAATGCGTGCCGACTGTGCGCGGACTCAGAAACAAAGTTTCTGCAATTTCATTAGTGGTTTTGCCTTTGGCTAGAGACATAAACACTTCAAACTCACGCTCACTTAATACATCAACAGGGTTTTGGGCACCCGACAATTGCTGAATTGCCATTTGTTGTGCCACACTGGCTTCAATGTATTTTTTGCCAGAAGCAACAGCGCGAATTGCTTTTATCAGCTCTTCTGCAGCGCTACGCTTGGTGACATAACCCATTGCACCAGCATTAAGCACACGTTTTGGATGCACGGAATCCTCATGCGCAGAAAGCACTAAAATCTTTGCCGATGAATCTTTCGTTAGAATCCGTTCAATTGCTTCCATACCGCCCATGCCGGGCATAGTAATGTCCATGACAATCACATTGGGCTTGTGCTCCATGTAAAACTTAATGGCTTCTTCACCATTCTCCGCCTCGGCAATGACTTTAATATCATCAGATGTCTCTAACAACATTTTAAAGCCCATACGAACCACCGCATGGTCATCCACCAACATTACATTTATTTGGCTCATTCTTGTGTCCCTATTTTCACCACGTTTGGTATTTTTATAATAATTGCCGTGCCACTACCTAATTCAGAATCTACTGCAAAACTACCATGCAAACCCTGAACGCGTTCTCTTATGCCCAATAGGCCAAAATGATTGGTTTGGTCAACGGCCTGAATATCCATGCCTATGCCGTTATCTTTAATCATTAATTCCAACGCATTTTTATCCGTTAGCGTTAAATTAATATCTAAAGTAGTCGCTTGTGCATGCTTAATGGCATTATTAATCGATTCTTGCACCATTCGATAGAGATTAATATTTAAAGTTTCACCCAACACATTAAGATTGCCTGTTAAATGTAATCGGACTTCCAGATCTTGATGCTGTTCTTGCAATGAGTTCACCAAATCTTTTAATGTTTCTGGTAAACCTAAATTATCTAACGAGCCAGGCCTTAACTGTTTGATAATGTTATGCATACCATCGTAAATATGATTCGCTGCTGCCACAATCGTTTGTGCACTGGCTTCCACTTCTGGTGCTTTTTCTTTGGTTTTACTAGCGATAGCCACAGCGAAAGTTTTAATTGCGGTTACATATTGACCAAGCTCATCATGCAGCTCTCTGGCCAAACTGCGCCGTTCTTCTTCAATATGCTTTTGAATTAAATGCGTAACTTGCCGATTTTCTTCCAGTTCACGCTCGACAGCTAAAGACTCTGCCATTCGATTCAAACTATGCCCAATTTTTTCAAACTCAGGTAAATTAAACTCGGGCAAGCGAGTACTTAAATCACCTTTTTCCATCCTGTTAATCGCTGCTAGTATGGGTTGTAATGGCTTTAATAAAGCGCCCAACATCCAATAAACTGCCACGTTCAACGCAACAAAAAAACCAAGGCCTATCCAAAACAGCTTGCGCATTTTCCCCCAAGTCTCACGGATGGCGCCACCAGGATCAGGCCTGACTTCAAGCCGACCAAACCGAATCAGGCGTGATACCGTCTCTTCTTTAGGGTCTAGCATTGCATAAAACCATGTTGGTGGTTTTTCATCCGATCGGAATTTGGAGTCTGGCGACTCGTAAATCAACTCTCTACGGGCATCGTATAACAAAATTTTGTTACTTCTGACTTGACCCAATTGTTCTAAAAAACGTTTAAGGACATCATGCGTATAGCCCCATTCCAGATTTTGGTTGGAGCTTAAAATAACGGTATCAAGCAATTGGGTGGTGACATGTGTAGCCGCTTCAACACTCTCTTGAATCGAAGATTTTGCGCCTTTGATTAAAATTGTGCCGGCTGCAATCATAAACAACAGCATCAACAAGGTAATTAATAAATTTAAACGCAGGCGTAAACTCATGAGTCGACAATCAAGTATTGGTGATGAAATTAAAGATGTTGAAATGGCAAACTAACATGTGTAAAGTTTACCAACCTTAATAAATTTGAAACATAGTGGTATTCATGAGTTTACAAACTGATTTCATCTGTTTAGCCGCCTCAACTATACATTCGGGCATTATTTCACACAAGCCAGAAATAGAGTCACTTGATCAAGCGATTGGCGATGGCGACCATTACATCAATGTTCTGCGTGGCGCAGAAACCATTGCCAGCATGACAGATGAATTAGCGCAGTTAGCGCCTGACGAAGCGTTGAATAAAATTGCCATGAAATTACTCAGTACGATTGGTGGCGCTGCAGGGCCTTTGTTTGCTAGTTTTTTTATGGGCATGGCGAAAACCATTAAACATAATGGCGGTAATACCAATTTAGATATTGCCGCCGCTTTTGCTGCGGGTGTGCAAGAATTAATTAAACGTGGCAAAGGTAAAGTCGGTGAAAAAACCATGCTAGATGTATTGGTTCCTGTTGCACATACCTTTATTTTCAGTGCGATTGAAAACAAAAGCACAGCAGAAATTTGTGCGGATATCAAAGCAGCGGCAGATAAAGGCTTAGCCTCTACCCGTGATTTGGTGGCCACCAGAGGTCGTGCTGCTGGGTTAGGCGATCGCTCCAAAGGCCATTTGGATGCTGGCGCAAAAAGTTGTCAAGTCATGATTAATGAAGTGTGTAATTTATTTTTAAAAACAAATAATTAATTATTTTTATTAAAGTAGAATATTAAAATGAAAAAATTTGTTAACACCGTCGATAACATGCTCACAGAGAGCTTATCTGGCTTTGCAAAAGCGCATGTTGACTTAGTTGCATTACATCTATCGCCAAACTATTTAACCCGAAAAAACAAAGCAACTCATAAAGTTGCGGTGATTTCAGGTGGTGGCGCTGGACATGAACCATTACA
>JBFJJY010000002.1:0-19909 GCA_041612055.1 Methylophilaceae bacterium
GCAGCGCGAACACCTTGAGCGTGGTGAAATACAATGGGAAGCATCAACAATCACCACGCTTTCTGACTGGTTGAACAGTGTGGTTGAAACCGCGATTTTATTGGACGAGATTGATGCAAACAGTGTGCCGACCCATGCACTGACAACGACTCAAGAAGGCTTGCTGTGGGAGCAAAGTATACAGCAGTCGCTCAATCATAATGCGGCGGCTGATTTGTTTGACACGTCGGGTTTAGCGAGTGCGGCAATGGAAGCGAATCGATTGTTAACCGAATGGCGTTTAACCATTGATTTAAATCATGCGACCGAAGAAACACAACAATTTATACAATGGCGCACAGATTTTCAACGTCGCTGTCAAGCCAGCAATGTTTTGGAAGCCGTACGCTATGAAGATTGGCAAATAACCTGTTTGCAAAAAGATGCGGGGCAACTGCCAACACATATTCAATTAGCTGGTTTTGACCGTTTGCATCCAAATATCAAGCGTTTAATCGCTGTATTAGAAAAGCGCGGTGTGACTGTTAGCACTTATCCATTAACATTATCCGAACCACAATCGTTAACTCACGTTACGCTGAACGATCAAGAGACGGAATGTCGTGCTGCTGTGGCTTGGGCTCAAAAACAGCTGTTACAACAACCCAATGCCAAACTCGCGATTGTCGTACCCGAACTAGAAGCATTACGCCCTCAGCTATCAGATTTATTAGATGACGTATTTCACCCAGAAGCCGCTGCGCCAGCGCAGGCAGAAATCTTGCGCTGCTACGATTTTACCTTAGGTGTACCACTATCAACCTTACCAATCGTAAGCACAGCATTGGCTTTATTACGTTTTTCTTGGCAAAAACAAGCTTTTTTACAAAGCGAAGTCACGCAATTATTACAAAGCGTCTATTGGTCTGACAGCTTTGAAGAAAGCCATGCACGCGCCAAACTTGATGCACGGATGCGACAAGATTTACCGTTAAGCTTAACCAGTTATCGCTTTATGCGTTTTTTAGAACAGGCGAGTGAAGGCGAGCAGGCATTGAACCTGCCTCATTTATTGGCAGATACCAAAGCATTGATGAGTGTGGCGCAAGACAATAGTCGATTGGCTAGCGCTAAAGAATGGGCAGAAATCTTTAAAACCGCACTTGACCACAGTCACTGGCCAGGTATGCGCAGCCTCTCTAGCCATGAGTTTCAAGCGGTAAAATCATTCAATAATGTGCTGCAACAGTTGGCTAGCTTAGCGCCATTGGTTGGCAAAATGCGTGCGCATGAGGCTATTAAACGATTAACTCAACTCTGCAAAGCGCAGATTTTTCAACCTGAACGTAAATCCCAACCAGCCATTCAAGTCATGGGCATGCTTGAAGCTGCCGCCGAGCCTTTAGATGGTATTTGGGTCATGGGAATGAATGACCATGTATGGCCACCAATTGCACGACACAATGCATTGCTACCTGCTGATATTCAGCGAGAAGCTAAAACGCCCAATGCTAACAGTGACGTACAAGCAGCCTTTGCTTTAGCCATCCATCAGCGCTTAATTAAAAGTGCAGCACAAATTATTTTTTCTAGTGCGGAAAAAGATGGTGAACGTCAGTTGCGCATTAGCCCACTCATGCATGACATTCCTAAGCGCACATCTGCTGTTGAATTGAGCCGCACTTTAGCAGAGTCATTTGCACAACAGTCTACACGTGATTGGAAATGGCTAGATGACAGTCAAGCGCCTCCTATCAAGGCGGGAGAACATGTTGGTGGTGGTACAGGATTATTAAAAGCGCAAGCCATTTGCCCTGCTTGGGCCTTCTATCAATACCGTCTTAATGCTAGAAAACTAGATGAGCCCGTTAACGGTTTAGATGTGATGGAGCGCGGTAGTTTGGTACATGCCGTATTAGCCAAGTTTTGGGATGGGCGCAGCCAAACTGACTGGCAAGATACCATCCCAGAGCAATTAAAAGCAGAAATATTAAGCATAGCTGAACAGGTTTTAGCGGTGTTTAATGCCGAGCGTAATAACAGTTTTTCTGAATCATTTTTACAATTAGAAGCAGCGCGCCTGACCAAACTGGTTTTTGCATGGCTAATTGAAGTGGAAATGTTACGTCCACAGGGCTTTACCGTACTAGCTTGTGAGCAAGAGCACAATATTGAGATTGAAGGCATTAGCATCAAGCTGATTATTGACCGTATTGATCAGCTTGATGATGAACGCTTGGTCGTCATTGACTATAAAACTGGCAGCCAGCTTGATTATAAGAACTGGGCGCAACCCAACATCACTGAACCACAATTACCGATTTATGCCGCTTTTATCTTACAAGAGGCAGGCAGTGATATTGGCGCAGTCTGTTACGCCAAGGTGCGCAGCGCAGACCATGCATTTGTTGGCATTGCAGCAACGGATGAACTGATACAAGGCGCAACTGTATTTAATGATAAGCGCGGTAGAAAAATATTTGATGAAACCAATTTCCCAAATTGGCAAAGCATTCTGCAACATTGGAAAAACAACATCACCGCAACAGCTATCCGTCTAAAAAATGGGGATGCTGCAGTGACTTTTGACAATGAGAATCAACTTGCATTTTGTGATGTTAAACCACTGTTACGCTTACCAGAACGCCAATTACAATTTGAGTATCAACAGATGAATCAAAACCAGTCTGCACAGGATCAAACATAATGCCTAGCGAATCTGTGTGGTCAGAAGATTTATTGCATGAAGACAGTTTAAGCCGTGAGCAAGCATTGGCACACGACTCATTTATTGTTGAAGCGCCAGCAGGCGCAGGTAAAACCGAGCTACTGACGCAACGTTTTTTAAAACTATTAACCACGGTAGCGTCGCCAGAAGAAATCATTGCCATTACTTTTACCAATAAAGCCGCCTCTGAAATGAAGTCGCGGATTATGGATAGCTTGACAATGGCAGCTGATGGCAAGTTGCCGCCGCAATCCCATAAGCAAATAACCTTTCAGTTGGGACAAGCAGTATTAACACGCTCAACTGAATTAAACTGGAATTTGCTCAATACGCCCTCACGTCTGCGTATCTACACTATCGACTCACTCAGTGCGAATCTTGCGCGACAAATGCCGCTGTTGAGCCGTTTTGGCACTCAGCCTAGCGTGCGCGATGACCCAAGACCTTATTATGAAGAAGCGGCCATCAGGGTAATTGAGCATCTTGAACATACGGACTACGGTATGATTGTTCATCAAGCGCTTGATTATTTTGATAATGACACCTATAAACTGAGTCAGCTCTTATCCGAGATGCTGGCTAAACGCGATCAATGGCTACGCTACACACAAAGCCAGCATACTGCGCAAGATGCCGAGGCTGCGCTATCTAGCATGATCAGTGCTGACATTCAGGCAGCAGCTCATTATTTAAGCTTACGCTATCAAGAGGCGTTAATACCAATTGCTCGTTTTGCTGCGAGCAACTTAGACCATCATCATTCGATTGCTCAATTACTCGATTGGAATACCCCAATCGATGCTGCAACCTCCGCTCTGGCGCAATGGCAGGCTGTGGCTGATGTATTGCTGACATCAGCAGGCACTTTCCGCAAACGATTAGATAAAAATATGGGCTTACCTGCAACACCAGAAGCGAAACCCTATAAAGAAGCATTATTAAGCATTATCGAATCACTCCATCAAACCAATGGCGCAGAAGCCGCTATTGCACGTTTACGTACCTTGCCTAGCCCTCAGCAAGACGAACAGACTTGGCAGATGATTGCCACATTAGCGCAATTACTACACATCGCTGTCGCAGAGTTATGGTTGGTGTTTCAAGTGCATGGCGAAGTCGATTTTGTAGAAATCTCACAACGCGCATTGCTTGCATTAGAAGATATTGCAGGCAATGCAACTGATTTGGCATTAAAACTAGATTATCGCATTCAACACTTGCTAGTTGATGAGTTTCAAGATACCAGCCCATCACAAATTAAATTAATTGAAGCACTAACACGTGGTTGGCAGGCAGATGATGGGCGGACGCTATTTTGCGTCGGCGATCCGATGCAGTCCATTTATCGTTTCCGTAAAGCCAATGTCGGTTTGTTTCTGCATGTGGTGCAACATGGCATAGGCAATATCAAACTGAAGTCACTCAAATTATGGCGTAATAACCGTTCAACACCGCCTGTAGTGGAATGGGTTAATCATGCCTTTAAGCATATTTTTCCAACACAAGACAGCATAAGCCGTGGCGCTATCCAATATCGCCCATTTGTAGCCACTAAAGCCAATGAAGCCATGGCAGGCGTCACTGTGCATGCCATACTGGATGAAAAACCAAATCATCATGAGGACGATGATGATGCACCCCTGTCGACTGACATTCGCCAGTTAGAAGCATATACCATTATTGACATTATTCAACAGACCAGAGCACATCAACCTGACGCTAAAATTGCTGTATTAGTCCGCGCGCGTAACCATTTAAGCGCATTGGTCACTGAAATACGACGTAACCACCCTACACTCAGCTTTCAAGCTGTTGAAGTTGAAGAATTAGCCAATCGGCAAATCGTACAAGATTTACTCTCACTGATTAGCGCCCTACTCCAACGCGCAGACCGCGTACACTGGCTAGCAATTTTACGAGCCCCTTGGTGTGGCCTAACACTGGCAGATTTACATGCATTGGTTTTAGATGATCAACGTAGCACCATTTTGCAATTAATGCAGGATGAAACACGCGTTAGTCGATTAAGTGCCGATGGCCAGCAGCGTTTATTGCATGTACGCGAGATTTTATTGCAAGCTTTAAAGCATCAAGGTCGCATGTCGGTTAGCCGTTGGCTACATGGTGTTTGGTTAATGTTAGGCGGTGCTGATTGTTTATGGGATGCGGGCGATGTGCGCGATGTACAAGCTTTTTTTGCGCGTATTCAGCTATTAGAAAATGCTGGGCAATTTTCACCACAACAACTCGCCATAGAAGTAGAAAAACTCTATGCTGCGCCAGATGCCAAAGCGGACGATCGCCTGCAATTAATGACGATTCATAAATCGAAAGGCTTAGAGTTCGACACTGTCATTTTGCCCGGCCTTGATCGAAAAACTGGCGGTAATGAGCAACCGCTATTGCTTTGGGAAGAAGTTTCTTCCGAACAAACAGCGCATGATAATCCTGTCGATTTAGTTGTAGCACCTTATATTCCCAAAGGCAATTTGTCACAAACGACGAATACTGTTACACCTTATGATTATTTAAAAATGTTAGAAAAAGAGCGAGTGGCGCATGAAAATACACGGGTGTTATATGTGGCAGCCACACGGGCTGAACGCTGCTTACACCTGCTAGGCGCCGCAAAAGTTGATAGCGAAGGTCAAGTAACCCCACCAAAAAATACCTTTTTAGAAATATTGTGGCCCATCGTACATAGCCAGTTTAATGCCGAACAAGCAGTCAAGCCTATTGCGCGCTCATCTAATACCAATGATATAGCAACTGAATTAGCAACACTCTCACTGGCGCAGTTTAAACCACAGTTGATTCGTTTAAATCATGCAACGATGCCAGGTATTTTTAATCAAGCCGCCAACACCCAGTCGACCAACAACCATCAAACTGAGGATGATAGCAACACGTTGGAAGCCAATGTCGGCACTTTAACGCATTTATATTTACAATTAATCACGGAGCGTGGTGTTGAACACTGGTCAATGAGTAAACTGGCTACATTAAATAATGCAATACGGCGTTGGTTTAAACAAAAAGCCTATGATGCAGCAACGATTGAGCAGGCTACAAAACGAGTACATGATTTATTAGCAGTAGCGCTTGCTAGCGAACAAGGCCAATGGGTATTACAAACCAGAGCAAGCGCTGCTAGCGAGCTAGCGATTGAGTTTAATCACAATCAAACGACGGCTAAAAAGATTATCGATCGTACTTTTATTGAAAATGGTACACGCTGGATCATAGACTATAAATCGGTTGAATTAGCAAAAGAGACTTCTGAGGACCAGCTGGAAGTCATCGCTGGCCAATTTCAAACACAATTAGATGACTATGCGGCTTTATTCCAATCGGAAGGCCTGCCGATTAAAAAAGCCATTTTCTTTGTTAGTATCGGCAGGTTAGTTGTGTTGTCAAACTGATTCACTCGGTGCAAGCTCATTATCTGCAATATGTAACGTCCGAGTTGGAAAAGCAACTTCGGCGCCGTGTTTCGCAATAATATCGGCAATTTTTAACAAGACATCTTGTTTAACGGCATGAAACTCTTCCCACACCACAGTTTTGGCAAACGTATAAATAAAGAAGTCTACCGAAGAAGCATTAAACGCATTAAAGTTGACGATTAGCGTTTTACTGGTATCGATTTCATTGTGCGCCATCAACATTGCTTTTACATCTGACACAATCGCAGCCATCACACCAATATCATCATAACGAATACCAATGGTTTCTTTAATCCGTCGATTGGTCATGCGAGATGGATTTTCTACAACGATAGTCGTAAAAATGGCATTTGGTACATACAGCGGGTTTTTATTAAATCGTCTAATTTGGGTATAACGCCAGCTAATCTTTTCAACAGTGCCTTCAATATCTTTATCGGGCGATCGTATCCAATCACCTACTACAAAAGGCCTATCTGCATAAATGGTTAAACCACCGAAGAAGTTAGCCAAAATATCTTTTGCTGCAAAGCCAATGGCAATACCACCAATACCACCAGCGGCGAGCAAACCAGACACACTAAAGCCAAATGTTTGCATTAGGGTTAATATCGTCCCAACAAAAACAATCAAACGGCCTAGCTTAGATAATGCATCAACGGTCGTTTGATCAACCGTATCTCCCCTGCTCTGTTGCTGAACTAAATAACGATAGCAAGCCTCTTTGATTAAGCGCCAGAAAAACCAAGCAAAACAAATCGTAATGGCAGCATCTCTTAGAGTAGGCACGTCATCAAATAGCTCATTGCCTGTTTGTCTGCCCAAAATTTTCAACACAATACAAACGCCAACTACCCAGATTAATACAGGCAATGGTTTTGAGGCTGCCACAACAAAAGTGTCATCCCAGTAACTGGTTGTATGTTTAGACGCTTTAATTAATCTTCTAAACATATACGCGACAATAAAGTGAATTAATATTGTCGCGATAGAAACGCCCATTATTTTCAAAATCCAAAGCTCGTTTAAGCCAAACATTTCTAAGCTATTCATTACTTGGTCCAACGTCATACTCCCTTACATCAACTTGTCGCAATATAACACAAACCATTGTTTATCATTCAGATTAGCATCTGGTGTAGAATCGTGCAAATACCTAAATCAACCAATCATTAAAACCACCTAAATGCACTTATTTTCTCATCTTTACGAACGCGTCATGGCTTGGTCTAAACGACCCAATGCTCCTTGGTATCTAGGCTTATTAAGCTTTGCCGAATCATCCTTTTTCCCAATTCCGCCTGACGTGATGCTTGCACCTATGTGTCTTGCTAATCCAGCCAAAGCTTGGCATTTTGCACTATTAACCACGATGACCTCTTTATTGGGCGGCCTATTGGGCTATGCCATTGGTGCAACTGCTTTTGACTTTATTACGCCCTACTTACAAGCAAATGAACATTATTGGCAGGCTTTTCAAAATGCAGAGATTTGGTTTAAAGAGTGGGGAGTTTGGGCGATTTTCATCGCGGGCTTTTCCCCTATTCCTTACAAAGTTTTTACGATTGCAGCAGGTGCATTAGCCATGCCTTTATTGCCGTTTAGTATTGCATCTTTTGTTGGTCGTGGCGCTCGCTTCTTTATGGTTGCAGGCTTGATGCGATGGGGCGGCGCGACAATGGAAGCTAATCTAAAACAATATGTTGATCGTATTGGATGGATAACCATCGCCCTGATCGGCATTGCATTTGTTTTAAGCAAACTCTTTTAAGATATCTTTAATCAACTCAACGCGATGGTTGATGTTGCCTAACTGAACTGAGATTCTCAGTTTTTCAGGCCCATTCATTCGGCAGCGTTTGTCGCGTTGTAATAGATTAATTACTTTCAGCGGGTCAATATCAGCTTTAGGATTAAACTGCAATTGAATCGCTGCATCTGATGCATCTATTTTGATAACACCCAATGGCTTGGCTGCAATTCTTAAGCGATGGCAGGCCATCAACGCCTCGCCAGTTTGTGGCAACAGGCCGAAACGGTCAATCAACTCTTCTTGCATTTCATCTAAGGCTTCGTCATCTTCGCAATTGGCCAAGCGCTTATAAATCACCAAGCGTTCATGAATATCAGGGCAATAATCACTTGGAAGCAAAGCTGGTGTATGTAAATTAATTTCAGTGGTTACGCCTAGCGGTGCATCTAAATCAGGCTCATGACCTGCTTTTAGCTGCTTCACCGCATGATTCAGCATGTCTGAATATAAGCTAAAGCCAATTTCTTGCATTTCACCACTTTGACTATCACCTAGTAACTCGCCAGCACCACGAATTTCTAAATCATGCATGGCTAAATGAAAGCCAGCACCGAGATCTTCCAGTAGTTGAATCGCATCTAAGCGTTTCTGCGCTTGAGCTGTGATTTTACGATGTGGGTCAGTGAGCAAATAAGCATAGGCTTGATGATGACTTCGCCCCACGCGGCCTCTTAACTGATGTAGCTGCGCCAAACCAAACATATCGGCTTTATTCATGATAATGGTGTTAGCCGTAGGGACATCAATCCCTGTTTCAATAATCGTCGTGCACAGCAGCACATTAGAACGTTGCTGATAAAAATCGCGCATGACATATTCCAACTCACGCTCTCGCAATTGACCATGCGCAATCGCAATGCGCGCTTCAGGCAGAATTTTCTCTAATTTTTCTTTTTGTACAAAAATAGTGTCGACTTCATTGTGCAAGAAATACACTTGGCCGCCACGTTTAAACTCGCGCATCACCGCCTCGCGGATAATGCCGTCTGAATAATCGGTATGGAAAGTCTTAATCGATAAGCGTTTTTGCGGTGGTGTTGAAATAACGGAAAACTCGCGCAAGCCCTCCATTGCCATGCTTAATGTGCGTGGAATCGGCGTCGCTGTCAGGGTTAATACATCAACTTCTGCGCGCAATGCCTTCATTTGTTCTTTTTGCCGCACACCAAAACGATGTTCTTCATCTAAAATCGCCAAGCCAAGATTCTTGAATTTGACATCCTTTTGAATCAAACGATGCGTCCCAATCACAATATCAATTGTGCCGTCAGCCAGTCCTTTTAAAGCTTCTGTTTGTTCTTTTTTGGTTCTAAAGCGTGAAATTTCGGCAATTTTAATCGGCCAATCTGCAAAACGATCGCAGAAGTTTTGATAATGTTGCTCTACTAATAAAGTGGTTGGCACCAAGACAGAAACCTGACGACCGCCCATCACTGCAACAAAAGCGGCTCGCAAAGCGACTTCAGTTTTACCAAAACCCACGTCGCCACAAACCAATCGATCCATTGGGCGACCTGATTGCATATCGCCAATCACAGCCTCAATTGCGGATAACTGATCTGGCGTTTCTTCAAAAGGAAAACCCTCACAAAACGCATCATAGTCTTTTAGACTGAGCTTAAAGACATGGCCTTTACGTGCAGCACGTTGCGCATATAAATTAAGCAGCTCGGCCGCTGTATCGCGAATTTGTTTGAGTGCCTTTTTCTTGGCTTTTTCCCATTGACCGCTACCTAAACGATGCAGCGGTGCGCTTTCTGGCGGTCCACCAGAATAACGCGAAATCAGAAATAATTGTGATACAGGCACGTACAATTTATCATCGCCGTAATATTCTAATAGCAAGAATTCCGTTTCGCCTTCGCCAAAATCAAGATTTTGTAAGCCTCGATAGCGGCCTACACCGTGTTGTTCATGCACCACTGGGTCATTGATGCGCAACTCAGATAAATCTTTGAGCATCCCTTCGGTATTGCGCACTTTTTCTTTAACACGGCGACGTTGCTGACGCACGGTTGAAGCATAAAGCTCGGCTTCGGTAACGATAGCAACATCACTGACAAAGCCAGTATGCAAGCTAGACACACCTAACATCACTTTGGCATCACTGGCCTCAAACTCAGCCCAAGTTTCACAAACTGGAATGATTAAGCCATGCTCAGTAAACAAATGTGAGATCGTTTCGCGACGACCTAAACTTTCTGCCACAATTAATACACGGGATTTTGCTTTTTTGATATACGTTTGCAGCTTATGCAAAGGCTGATCAGCGCGCCTGTCCACGTCAACTGCTGGTAAATGTTTTTGTGCCTCAAGTTTGGCGTTAATCAGTGGAAATTGATGTGTTTTACTAAAAAAATCATCAATTTGCATTAATAACACAGCAGGTGGTAATACCGGCCTTTCTGCATCGTAAGCCAGTAACTTATATCGTGAATTGGCTTCATACCAAAATGTTTGTGCTGCTTTATCTAAATCGCCATGTGCACACAGCACTGTTTGCGTTGGTAAATAGTCAAAAATAGTCGCTGTTTCGCTGAAAAATAATGGCAAATACCATTCAATGCCACCCGTCGCATTTCCTTTGCTTACGTCTTTATAGATTTTGGCACGTTGCGGGTCACCTTCAAACTGCTCGCGAAATTGGCTTCTAAATAAGTCGACACCATCTTTATCTAACGGAAATTCACGTGCTGGTAATAATCGAATTTCTGGTACTGGGTATAAACTACGTTGAGTATCAACATCAAAGGTACGTATCGTCTCAATTTCATCATCAAACAAATCAATGCGATATGGCAACACACCGCCCATCGGAAACAAGTCAACCAAACCACCACGCACACTGAACTCGCCCGGACTGATGACTTGAGAAACATGGTGATAACCCGCCTGCGCACACTGTTGTCTCAACGCATCAATATCAAGCCTTTGCCCTTTTTGCAGCATAAAGGTATGTCCTGCCAGATAAGCAACTGGCGGCATCCGCAGCAATGCCGTTGCTATTGGCACAATCACAATATCGAAATTATTTTGACTGATTTGATAAAGCGTAGCTAAACGTTCAGAGATTAAATCAGGATGTGGTGAAAACACGTCATAAGGTAATGTTTCCCAGTCTGGCAATAAATGAATACTTAAATCGGGCGCAAAATAGGGAATCTCTTCGATTAATCGCTGCGCTTCAAAAGCGCTTGATGTAATGACAACTAGAGCTTGTTTTGTTGTTTTTAAACGACAAGCGACCGAGGCTAGCGATAAGCTATCTAAGCCATTGGCTGCATAAGGAAAACGGATAGATTGACCGACAGATGGAAGAGTTAACTGCATAAATGAGATAGAAAATGACTTGGTTTAGCGTTGAATTTTGCCTATTATACTCTTAACAACAGGTCTAATTTGAGGTCAATTCCAATTTGAGCATGAATTCAATGATAATACTGAGCGTGGCAACAGGCATCGCCAAAACAGTACAGAAAGGTTGGTGCTATGAATGACAAACAGCGCGTCGCCATTCATGCGGCAAAATACGTGCAAAATGACATGCTGGTCGGACTGGGTACTGGCTCTACCGCCAATTTCTTTATTGAAGAATTAGCCCGACGTCAATCCGAAGAACTTCTAAAAGTAACAACAGTCTCAAGTTCCAATATTAGTATGATTAAAGCGCAAAGCTTAGGCTTAACCGTCATCTCATTGCAACAGGTTGATACGATTGATTTATATGTTGATGGTGCAGATGAAATCACGCCTGACTTACACTTATTAAAGGGTCGTGGTTACGATTTAGTGATGGAAAAGCTACTCGCTAAAGCGGCTAAACAGTTTTATGTTGTTGCCGATAAAAGTAAATTAGTAGAACGCATTGGATCAAATTATGCCATTCCGATTGAGGTTATGCCCTTTGCATGGCAAGCCGTTAAAAAAAGCCTTGAGCATGCAGGCGGAAGAGGCGACTTGCGTCCAAATGTTGCAAAAGATGGCCTGTCTATTAGTTCCTACGGCAGCTTGATACTCGACATGGCATTTGATAAAAACATGACTGAAGGAGAGTTAAACCAGTGTTTAAACAATATTCCAGGTGTAATCGAACATGGTCTATTTTACCAACTAGCTTCTGCTGTTTTTATCGCGCATGATGGCAATATTGAAGAAAAGTGGCGGTAGTTTTTTCGCGTAACGCAAGATGTCCATGCTTAGACACGCTGTTTATATTAAGTATACTTTTGTTTTTAGTTTAATGGCATTATGGCTAGCCGCCTGCAATTGCGAAACATCATCAAATGGCAAAAAATCCGCCTCAGGATTAATCGAAAAACGTGATGAAAATGTCATTACGTTTGTTACCATCAACAGCCCAAATACTTATTACATCAATAGCGATCGAGAATTTTCTGGCCTAGAGTATGACTTAGCGGTGGCATTCTCGGCTTTTCTTGAAGATAGAAAACAAATTGAATTTATTGTCGTAGATAGTATAGAAGAAGTAGTTGAAGCGCTGATTAATAACAAAGCTGATATTGCTGCCGCCGACCTAACAGTCACAGAAGCGCGTAAGAAATTAATTGATTTTTCTACGCCATATCAAAACGTTCAACAACAAGTCATTTACAACAAACAAGTCACTTCTAAACCGGCAAAAAATATCAGCCGCTTAGCTGGTAAAGAAATTGTTGTGCCTGCTTCGACAAGCTTTGTAGAACGCTTAAAAGTGTATCAAAAAAAGGAACCCAAGCTCACATGGATACCACGTAAAGCGGCGCATTCTGAAAATATCATTGAAGATGTTGCTGAAGGTAAAGTTGAATACACGATTGCTGATGATCACTTGGTTTCGGTGTTGCAAAACTTCCATCCCCAACTGAATGTTGCATTTCCATTTGGCGAGCCAGAACAAATTGCTTGGGGATTTGCCAAAAAACGCAAACCAGAACTGCTATTAGAAGCGAATGCTTTTTTTACTAAAATAAAAAGTGATGGCACATTGCGCAACCTCATTGACCGTTATCACGGCAATAGCAAACGCTTAAAACCACTTGATGTTAATACTTTTCTTACCCGCAGTCGCACGCTTTTACCTCAATATAAAAAACTATTTAAAGACGCTCAAGAAATTACAGGCATTGATTGGCGCATGCTTGCAGCCTTAAGTTATCAAGAGTCACATTGGGACACCTTTAACACTTCACCAACCAATGTACGCGGCTTAATGATGCTGACAGAAGCAACCTCCGATCAAATGGGTGTCATGAATCGACTGGACCCTAAAGAAAGCATACCCGCAGGTGCTAAATACCTTAATTTAATGATTAATACCCTACCTGAAAGAGTCCCCGAACCAGATCGCACTTATATGGCACTTGCCGCTTACAATATTGGTTATGCACATGTTGAAGATGCACGCGTACTGGCACAACGATTAGGATTGAGTCCTGATTCTTGGGTCGATGTTAAAAAAGCATTGCTAAAATTAAACGACCCTCAGCATTACGCTAATGCAAAATATGGTTATTGCCGATGTGCACAACCCGTTATTTATGTCGAATCCATTCGCAGTTATTACAATATCCTTAGCCGCTTCGAACCAGCGCATGAGCCATTTGATAACAACCCATACAGAATCGCGAGCAATTAAAGCATAATCGCTGTTTTACCACCCATATAAGGTTGTAATACTTTAGGAATCGTGACACTGCCGTCAGCATTCTGATAGTTTTCTAAGACTGCCACTAATGTGCGACCTACCGCTAAACCAGAGCCATTTAGCGTATGGACAAACTCAGTTTTTCCATCTGTATTTTTAAATCTAGCCTTCAAACGGCGCGCTTGAAAAGCCTCGCAATTAGAAACAGAAGAAATCTCACGATAAGTATTTTGCGCAGGCAGCCACACTTCTAAATCATAGGTTTTTGCTGCACCAAAACCCATATCACCTGTACACAATGATACGACACGATAAGGCAATTCTAATGCCTTCAGAATATTCTCCGCATGTCCCACCATCTCTTCCAACGCTTCATAGCTGTGATCAGGATGCACAATTTGCACCATTTCCACTTTATCAAACTGATGCTGACGTATCATACCTTTGGTATCACGTCCGTAAGAACCCGCTTCTGAACGGAAACATGGGGTATGTGCAGTCAATTTTATCGGCAATGCATCTAAAGCTAATATTTCATCGCGTACGGTATTGGTCAGTGTCACTTCTGATGTTGGAATTAGATATAGCTTGCTATCGTTATGGGCAAGCGAGAATAAATCTTCTTCAAATTTGGGCAATTGACCGGTACCAGTTAAGGTTTCAGCATTCACCATGTAAGGTGTGTAGCACTCTTCATAACCATGCTGCTCTTGCGTATCCAACATAAACTGCGCTAATGCTCGATGTAACTTAGCAACTTGTCCACGCATCAAAGTAAATCGTGCACCTGATAATTTAGCACCTGTATCAAAATCTAAACCCAGCGGTGTACCGACATCGGTATGGTCTTTAATGTCAAAATCAAATGTACGCGGCGCACCCACTTTACGCACTTCTACATTTTCTTCTTCAGATACGCCCACTGGGACGCTCGTGTGTGGAATATTCGGCACATTTAAAAGCATTTCTTGCAATTCGGTTTGAATCTCAAGCAACCGTGACTCATCCGCTTTTAGTTGCTCACCCAAACCTGCAACTTCTTGCATTATCACACTTGCATCTTCCCCTTTCGATTTAGCGATGCCAATCTGCTTAGATACACTATTGCGCTTCGCCTGTAACTCTTGCGTGCGCGTTTGTACTGTTTTACGTTCTGTTTCTAACGCCGTAAATTTAGCCGTATCAAACTCAAATTTGCGGCTTTTTAATTGAGCAACTACAGTCTCTAAATCATTTCTGAGGGTTTGGATATCTAACATTTACTTTTTCGCTTTACTATTTAATGCTGCTTGGTCTAATGCTTTAAGGTGTTTTAATTTTTCCGTTATTTTACCTTCCAATCCTCTAGGCGTGGGCTGATAAAACGAAATTGCGGCTAAATCATCTGGAAAGTAGTCGGCACCAGCGGCATAAGCCTCTGGCTCGTTATGCGCATACCGATACTCTTTGCCATAATCTAACGCTTTCATGAGTTTAGTTGGTGCGTTGCGCAAATGTAAAGGCACAGGTCTTGATTTATCTTGTGCTACAAAGGCTTTAGCTTGGTTATATGCGTTATAGGCGGCATTACTTTTTGCTGCGACAGCTAAGTAAATCACCGCATTGGACAACGCTAACTCGCCTTCTGGCGAGCCTAAACGTTCATATATCTGACATGCTTCTAACGCCATGGTTTGCGCACGTGGGTCGGCTATACCAATGTCTTCAATAGCCATGCGGACAATGCGTCGTCCTAAATATAATGGATCTGCGCCACCATCTATCATGCGTAGAAACCAATATAAGGCCGCATCAGGGTTGGAACCGCGTACTGATTTATGCAAGGCGGAAATTTGATCATAAAACGCTTCACCACCTTTATCAAAGCGACGCATCTTACTTGCCATCGTGGTTTGTAAAAAGGCTTCGTCTATCTCGCTAACTTTAGCGCTAAGCGCTGCGTTAAATAAACTTTCGGCAAAGTTAAGTAAGCGGCGCGCGTCGCCATCAGCATAGGCCAAGACTTGTTCTTGAACCTCGTCGGTCAAACGCACCTCTTTAGCCACTAATTGCCTCGCACGCGTGAGTAATTCCGCAAGCTCTGGCTCTGACAACGCATTGAGTACAAACACTTGTGCTCGACTCAACAGCGCGCTATTCACTTCAAAAGATGGATTTTCAGTCGTTGCGCCAATAAAGGTAATTAACCCACTTTCAACAAAAGGTAAAAAAGCATCTTGTTGCCCTTTATTAAAGCGGTGCACTTCATCCACAAATAAAATCGTCTTACGACCTGATTGTTGTAGCGTATGCTCGGCACGTTCTACTGCGTCACGAATATCCTTAATGCCAGAGAGTACAGCTGAAATAGGAATAAATGCGGCATCCGCCGTATTGGCAATCAATCGTGCCAATGTGGTTTTACCGACGCCGGGCGGACCCCATAAGATCATTGAAGGTAATTTGCCAGATTCAAAGGCTAAGCGTAGCGGCTTACTCGGACCCAGCAAGTGCGACTGACCAACAACTTCTGCTAGCGTTTTTGGACGTAGCAGTTCAGCAAGTGGCGCGTCTGGGGATGTCGCTTCAAATAAGCTATCCACGGGTTAACCTAGAGAAATAAAAAAAGCTATTGTAACAGCTAGCAACCTGCTGTTAAGCAAAAGCGGTTTAGTCGCCAACCACATCAACCCCTTCAGGCACTTTAAACAAGAAGGTTTCTGTTGCAAGGGTTGGATTGCGCTCAATTTTCTTAAACGCAATAAAAGTAAGATGTTTGAAACTATCAATCATTTCCATATAGCGTAGCTCGCCGTTCTTAAAGCCAATATAAATACGTTCAAACCCGCCATCCTCAACTTTAGGCATGGCTTGCACCCACTCTACATCTGACTCACTTTCAGGCCGTTTAACATTTTTTAAGCTGAAGTTTTTTTCAACACCACTACCGCCTGCCAACAATGCAGCAGGACTCATGCCTAAGGCTTGATTCAAGGTGCGAATAGTGACTTGTTCTAACTCTGTATCAAGTAAAAATACCTCTTTACCATCACTGATGATTTGTTGTTCATAAGGCTTATTGTAATCCCAACGAAATTTATTCGGTCTATCCAGCTGCATCGTGCCTTCTACTTGTTGCACAACATTGCCTTGACCGTCTTTCACCACTTGCTCGAAGCTTGCGCGCATAGAGTTGGTATTACGATAGAACTCTTTTAATGCTGACACACCATCTGCCAGCGCACTATTTGCCATCAATAAGCCCAACAAGATAACTACAAATTTATTCATTATTGACTTTCACTATCCTTTTAATTTCGGTTTATTCATCCGTTTTAACGAGCACTTCACGACTGCCATTACTTTGCATTTCCGAAACTAAGCCTGCACGTTCCATGTCTTCAATTAATCTAGCAGCGCGGTTATAGCCTATGCGTAATTGTCTTTGTACAGAAGAAATAGAAGCACGACGACTTTTGAGTACAATTGAAACAGCTTCATCATATAACTCATCTTTCTCACCGCCGCCGTCGCTATATTCGCCAGCTTCACTGCTAGACTCGGTTTCATTAGTTAGGATGCCTTCAATATAATTTGGTTCTCCTAACGACTTCAGATGATTCACTACCGCATGCACTTCTTTATCACTGACAAATGCACCATGAATCCGTTGAGGATAACCAGACCCAGGTGGCATGTATAACATATCACCCTGCCCTAGTAACGCTTCAGCGCCCATTTGGTCTAGTATGGTTCGAGAATCAATTTTGCTAGAGACCTGAAATGAAATTCGCGTTGGCACATTGGCTTTAATCAGACCAGTAATCACATCAACCGATGGTCGTTGCGTTGCTAAGACCAAATGGATGCCGCAAGCACGTGCTTTTTGCGCTAATCGCGCTATCAGTTCCTCTACTTTTTTACCAACGACCATCATTAAATCGGCTAGCTCATCAATGACTACTACAATCATTGGCAACTCTTCTAACGGCTCTGGCTCATCAGGCGTTAAGCTAAATGGATGTGGAATTTTCTCCCCAGCTTTTTCTGCATCTCTGATTTTTTGGTTAAAGCCAGCCAAATTACGCACACCCACCATCGACATCAGTTTATAACGACGCTCCATTTCTGCCACACACCAGTTCAATGCGTTAGCTGCCTGACGCATATCAGTGACCACAGGTGCGAGTAAATGCGGAATGCCTTCATAAACAGAAAGCTCCAACATTTTAGGGTCTATCAAAATCATGCGCACTTGGCTAGCTTCTGCTTTATAAACCAAGCTTAAAATCAGTGCATTAATCGCAACGGATTTACCAGAGCCCGTAGTCCCTGCGACTAATACATGCGGCATTTTGGCTAAATCTGCCACCACCGGTAGACCTGCAATATCTTTACCAAGCGCTATTGCTAATGGCGAATGCATATCGGCATAAACTTTACTGCTTAATATTTCAGTTAAAAAGACAATTTGCCGTTTAGGGTTGGGAATTTCTAACCCCATATAGCTCTTACCTGGGATTGTTTCGACCACACGCACACTCAGCACGGATAAAGCGCGGGCTAAATCTCTCGCTAAGTTGGTAATTTGACTGCCTTTTACGCCTGGTGCAGGGTCTAATTCGTAACGCGTAATCACTGGACCTGGTTGTGCAGATAACACATTCACTTCAATGCCAAAATCAGCAAGCTTGCGCTCTATCAGGCGCGAGGTGAATTCTAAGGTTTCATCCGATGGTAGCTCTACCGTATTATTGGCTTTATCTAGTAGATGCAGCGGTGGCAAAGCACCATCAGAATCAAACAAAGACACCTGTTTTTCTTTAAACATGCGCTCACTTTTCACCACTTCCGTTTTAGCAGGCTTGATTTCGATTGGCGCTCTATCTTCAGTACGTTTGCGTTCATTTCTAACAAATTCAGCACGTTTTTGCTCAACAACTTTACCCACTCTACGATCTTGCCAATCATTGTATTTGGCAAGACTCCACTCATAAGCCATGATAAGACCTGCGCCCAGCTTTTCAGTCATGACAATCCAAGACCAGCCAGTAAATAAACTAAAGCCAATCGCAAATAACAATAGTAATACCATGGTAGAACCCGCATAACCAAACATAGCGCGTAGAATGCCATCGACTGATTGCCCAAGAATACCACCCGCTGCGTCTGGCAAATGCGCAGGTAAGCTAATAATGTGACCTGCTTCTAGGGCGCTAGAAGCAATAAGCAATAGACCAAAACCAACCATATTAAATAATAGAAATGGGCGCTGTTTTTCTTTTGCTTCAATTTGTTGATACATTAACAAGATAGTAAAAAACGCGAGGATGACCAACCACCAAGCAGAAAAACCAAACAGATTTAACAGAATATCAGACAAGACAGCGCCAACCTTACCACCAGCGTTCTGTACAACATCTGCTGTACTCGACATATAAAACCAAGACGGGTCTTCAATATGATAGCTACCTAAAATAACCGCCAAATATAATCCAACCAGCACCAATCCACCCCACCACGCTTCGCGTACCAGCCGAATGTGATGCAGCTGCTTATCACTTTTGGGGGCTTCCACTTTATTTGGTGTAGCCGAGATCTTTTTCTTAAAAAACAATCTGTTATTACCTTATATTAATGATTTCTATTAGTTTGTGCATTATAACAAAACGAATTTGCTATTTGCTTGTCATAATATTACAGTACATTGAATATGTATCACTAATCTATCAAAACAAATCAACATCAATAAGGAGAATTAAATGGATATTGGCATTAAACCAAGCGATCGAAAAAAAATAGCCGAAGGCTTATCAAAATTACTGGCAGATACCTATACACTTTATCTCAAAACACACTATTTCCATTGGAACGTGACAGGACCAATGTTTAATACATTGCACTTAATGTTCGAAACGCAGTACACAGAACTCGCTGTTGCAGTAGATGACATTGCAGAACGGATTCGCGCGTTAGATGAATATGCACCTGGCACTTATTCGCAATTTGCAAAATTAAGCACAATCCCAGAATCTGATGGTATACCAACCGCAACTCAAATGATTAAAGAGTTAGTGGACGCACATGAATCTGTATGTCGCACGGCGAGAAATGTATTTCCAGCTGCGAATAAAGCAGATGATGAAGCTACAGCAGATTTAGTGACTCAACGCCTACAAATTCATGAAAAAACGGCTTGGATGTTACGTAGTATGCTTGAAAAGAACTAATTGGACTCAATGATTCAAAACTGTTTTTGGGTATAAGTCACCGCTTTTAGCAATGTCATAACATCATGTCAAAACGCAGCGGCTTAAGCC
>JBFJJY010000003.1:0-18945 GCA_041612055.1 Methylophilaceae bacterium
AATATCTGAAAAATATCATTGGTGCATTCGCTTCTGTAATGTACATACTTCTATCTTTCACTACCTCAGCCATGATTGCTTTTATGCTACCTTTTACATCTATTAGATTTTATATCTACATTCCAAAGCGCATTAAAATTACCGTTAGGTAATTTAAAAATCCAAACACCTTGAAATATCATATAAAATTACCTTACGGTAATTTTTAATTGCAAATCCATATAAACCCTGTAAACTATTACCGTTAGGTAATAAATAGGGTTCATCATCATGAATGACGATAGCAATTTAAATCTGCCAATCACAATTAAATCGACTATTGATTTAGGGCAATTGGTACGCGACTGTAGAGTTGCGCAGAAAATGACGCAGGCTGATATCTTAGGGCTAGCCAATACTGGCAATCGGTTTATTGTAGAGTTAGAAAATGGCAAGCCAACAGTGCAGCTTCAAAAAGTGCTGGATGTATTAGATGTACTTGGCTTGGAGCTCGCTATTCAGAAAAAAGGTAGCTTCTAATGAGTGCCGTTAAAAGGTTATTCATCTATTGCGGCGAGACACTGGTTGGTACGCTATTGGATGAGTCACCAATTAAGTTTGTCTATGACAATGCTTGGCGAAAAAACCAACAGCATGCGATTTCGCCGAACATGCAACTTTCGCAAGAAGTGCATACAGGGCTGGCGGTTGAATCTTATTTTGAGAATCTATTACCCGAGGCAGGTATTCGTGATTTATTAAAACTCAAATATCAAACCACCACCACGTTTGGTTTACTCAGCGTCATTGGCGGTGATACTGCCAGCGATTTAACCATACTACCCGAAGGACAATTGCCTGAACCGCCAACATATCAAGCGATTACTTGGCAGGATGTTGCGGATCAATTTACGCAACAGCAAGGCGTTATTCATAAGATTCAAGAACAAGAAGGCTTAAGAATCTCGTTAGCTGGCGCACAAAGAAAACTCAGCATTTGTATCGACAAAGATGGGAACCCGCTGCTGCCACTTGGCAGTTCGCCATCTACATATATTGTTAAACCTGATATTCATGGGGTTGAAGGTGTTTGGGCTTCTGCCATCAATGAAACATTTGTCATGATGCTTGCAGCCAAGCTAAAACTTGGCGTGGCTGAAGTTAGCTACCAGCCCATTGCAAAAGCATGTGTGATTAAACGCTATGACAGACAGCTCGATAGCAACGGACAAATCAAAAGACTGCATCAACTCGATTTATGCCAGATTGATGGCAAACCTTCTACCATTAAATATGAAACAGACGGAGGACCAACGTTACTGAGATGCCGTGAATTACTTAACCAAAGCGGTGTAAACGCAGCCGACACTAAACGATTGATACAATGGCTATTTTTTAATCTCTATGTTGGCAATCACGACAGCCATGCAAAAAACCTCTCTATCTATTTTCCGACTAGCGCTGGGGTAAGATTAACGCCTTTTTATGACTTACTTTGCACCTCAATTTATTCTGGCCTATCGCGCACATTTGCATTTAGTATTGGCGGAGAAAACAAACCATCCAATATGAATCGAGACCAAATTATTGCCATGGCTGATTCACTTGGTTTTAAAGCCATGTATGTACTTAACATTGCAGAAGATGTTTCAAATAGCTTACTGGCGGCACTCAATAAAACTGCAGAAGAGATTAATACTGTCGCCGCCCTAGGCACTGAAAAAACGATGGTAGAACGATTGAGTCAACATATAGCAAGCAATACCAAGCGCTTTCAGAATCGATTGTTTAAAATGATGTATTAAATTTGAGTTACTTCTTTTCCACCGTATTTGATGCCCCTTTCGAAAGATTGGGGCGTTTTCTTTTGTGCGCAATATCTTATTAATCGTTATCTTCTGGACACTGATTAGCCGATTTTTCAATATCATCGTATAATGCGCACTTGATTGCAAAATCATGCCTTGGGGTGGCTTTAATGCCTGAGATCTCTTTTTATAACGAGGGACCCAATGAACCTGATCCAGTTAATACTGGCGTAGGGACAGGCAGAGCATTACTCTATAGCAGATTGGTCTTTGGTTGCGGCGCGCTTTCCGTTTAGCCAATTTCTTTTTATTTCTACTGCTATTCTCTCCTGTCCTTTTTATGATGTATATATAAAGGATAATCTTTGAAACCGATTACTAAGCATTTGTCACTAATTGGCCTTCTATTAGCAAGCCCTGTATTTGCAGCGGAAGCTTTAAAAATTAATCTACCTGCTGTGATTACCAGTGCAGATTTTCGCCCTACTACTGCGGCTGAAACACCTGTGAGTTTGACCGAGATTGATGAAGAAACCATTGAGGCGCGTGGGGCGCAGCATCTTGAAGAGGTATTGAACCTTGCGCCTAATGTGAATGTTTCAAGCGGCGCCTCTCGCGGACAATATTATCAAATCCGTGGCATAGGCGAACGCAGCCAATTCAATGCACCATTAAACCCATCTGTTGGTTTAGTTATTGATGGTATTGATTTTAGCCGAACTGGAGGAGCTGCCACTTTGTTTGATATTGACTCAATTGAAGTGTTGCGCGGTCCACAAGGTACCAAATTCGGCACTAACGCATTAGCAGGTATGATTAACATGCGAAGCAAAGAACCAACTAAAGAGTTTGATCTGCATGCAGAAACGGGCTTTGCTGAATACAATACGCGTAATTTTGGTGTTGCCGCTGGCGGCACAATAGTTGAGGACAAGTTGTTAGGCCGCGTCTCATTGTATCGTCATAAATCAGACGGTTATATGGAGAATGACTTTTTAGGTCGTGACAACACGCAGAACCAAGATGAACTGACTTTCCGAAGTAAATTTAAATTATTTGCTACTGACGATTTAACTTTCGATTTAACCTATATGCATTTAGATATTGATAATGGTTATGATGCATTTACTTTAGATAACTCACGAAACAGTCAATCTAACAACCCTGGTGAAGATAAACAAAGAACGAATGCAGTGGGCATAAAGGCAAATTGGCAAGCATCGGATGCAGTCATTATTCAATCTGAAGCCACTTATCTAAATTCAGATATTGTTTACAGCTATGATGCTGACTGGATTGCAGACGATTTTGCAGAGCGTTTTGACCGTGAACGTGATAACTATTCGTTCGAATTGCGCGCACTTTCAGACAAAGCAGGTCGCATTTTTGCTGATACTACTGATTGGACGATCGGTTTATTTCATTTAAATCAAGATGAACAATTCCTATACACTTCAGACTTTATTGCAGCGCCATTAGGTGGTGACTATGATACTAAAAACACCGCCATTTATGGTCAATTAGATACTCACTTCACAGATAAACTTACTTTGGTTACGGGCCTTAGAGTTGAGCGTTTTGAAGCAGAATATGCCGATAATGCTGCCATTAGAGTCGACACAAACGATACTATGGTAGGTGGGAAAATTGGTTTGAATTACCAAGCCAATAAAGACCATTTACTTTACACTTCATTATCTCGTGGCTATAAATCTGGCGGAGTGAATAATGATGGTAACTTAGCCCCTAATCAGCGTGAATTCGATACTGAATATAACATCAGCTTAGAAGCTGGCGTTAAATCCAACTGGATGAACGATCGTTTAAAAACAACCCTTGCATTGTTTTATACGGATCGTCGCAATGCACAGGTCAAAAACTCAGTTCCTAATGGACCAGGCACTTTTCTAGACTTTATAGGCAACGCATCAAACGCTACGCACAAAGGCGCTGAAGCGAGCGTGGATTGGTTTGTTACGGATAAGGTTCGCTTGCTTGGATCATTAGGTTTGCTTGATGCTGAATTTAATAATCACGCTGTGCAAGGCATTAGTTTTGATGGTCGCCAAGTCGCTCATGCGCCTGATTATACTTATAGTTTAGGTGCAGAATTCTACCCAACAACCGCATGGACAATCCGTGCGAATGTTGAAGGTAAAGATAAGTTCTATTTTTCTGATAGCCATAATCAACAATCGACTCGCTATGATATCGTCAATGCGAGCGCAGACTATCGTCATAACAAAAACTGGAAAGTCAGTATTTGGGCTAGAAACCTATTTGATAAAGACTATACAACACGTGGCTTTTTCTTTGCCAATAATCCAGCGAACGGTTATACCGTTCAAGAAAAATATACCCAATTTGCAGAACCACGCGTAGCAGGCATGACAGTTAGTTACGATTATTAGTTAAATTATTAATAGAGAGCTCATACCCTCTTTATCCATATCTAGGAGCAATATTATGCGTATTTCTGTAGACATCAGCTTATATCCATTAACTGAAGGTTACGAAAAGCCTATCTTGGCGTTTATTGATAAGCTTGAAGCAAATGGCAAGCTAGTAGTTAAGCGCAATAGTTTAAGCACTCAGGTATTTGGTGAGTACCGTGACGTGATGGATTGCCTTGATGCCGAAATTGAAGCAGTTTTTGCTGCATTACCTCACAGCGTATTTGCCATGAAATTTATCGGCACAGACCGCGCTGATGTTGTAGACGTTTAATCCCCGTCATGGAAAACGCAAGCCTCAACACAATCATGCAAGCCTTTAGCCAAATGTCTGGCTGGGAAGTGACTGCGGCTTTAATGGGTGTTGCTTATATTTTATTAGCAGCAAAAGAATCACAATGGTGTTGGTTGTTTGCATTTCTCAGCACCTTGATTTATACCGTTCTATTTTGGCATGGCCAGCTTCCCATGCAGGCTTTGCTTAATTTTTATTATATTGGCATGGCAATATATGGTTATTGGTTATGGCAAAAGCACGGACAAACAGAAGATCAGTTAGCCATTACCAGTTGGAGCTTATCTAAAAATCTGCTGTTCATCATCATCGGTGTCGTCATTAGTGCTTTGGTGACTTATTATCTGCAAGTGAATCAACAATCAAAAAGCCCTCTATTAGATGCAACTATTACGGTTTTTTCAGTAATGAACACATGGTTAATCGCAAAAAAAGTGCTGCAAAATTGGTTCTATTGGATCATCATCGATGCGGCGGCAGTCGTGCTTTATATTGAAACAGCTTATTATGCAACGGCGGCATTATTTGTACTCAATACCATATTAGCCGCAGTTGGCTTGATTAGTTGGATAAAGCGCTATCGACAGCAATCTCAAGTTAGCGCATCACGCTAATTTACGCTTACTTTGCTCATCCAACGTTCTAGGTTTGTCTCACCTAATACATTCATCAAAAACAACAGTAATTGATAGCAAGATTTTTGTAATGTGTACTCTGGCCAATGATGATGTGTTGTGTATTGTTGCTTAAATAATTCGAATTGCTCTGGGCTTAATAGATATTCCAACAAAATCAACTCAAGACTAGGCGGCCCAATCACAAATGCATCTAGATCAATTAACGCCATGTTATTGTTTGATTGCGCATGATTTAAAAGTCGAAATTGATCCCACCGTAAATCAAGCATGATTGGGACAAAAGTCGTTTCTTCTATCGAGCCAGCTTGATTAACCATCTCTTGTAATATTGATTCTGGAACGAGTAGCTCACTTTTCTTGGCCAGCATTTGCAATACTTGCTGTAATCGCGAGGCCCAATCTGCCGATGCCTGTGATGGCGTATGTAAATCGCCCCATCTGTTATATTGATAGTGATGTAATTGGCTAATATGGTTGGCTAGTTGTAGCACCATTTCATGATTAACCTGCGTGGGACTGATGTCTGCACCTACCAAAAACCGTGTTAGGACAAAACGATTGGTATTTGATGCAATTAGCTCTGGAATCACCAATGCGCCTTTTTCGGCCAAGCACCTATATGTTTTATCCGCTAACTTTAAATTATTTGGAAAATCAGCGCCAAATAACACATTTATCGCTTGCCAAAATCCAGACTCAGCAACTGCCGCATGATTACACACTTTCAACACCATCGGCCCATCCACTGTTTCACAATGCCAAAGCTGATGCGTACTGTCATCGAATTTACGCGGCATGGCTGTTGGCTCTGCGGTTAATGCAGGTAAGGCAAGTTGCTCAGTTGCCGTTAATTGTGGATAAACAATCATGTTAAATTAATACAATATTGAGATTCATCTGTGGGAATAAAGTGAATTGTTTCAAACCATTATAAAAGCTTAGACTATGCTGACATAGCTAAATAATCTTCCAGACTTTCAATGACTTGATGACAGTTTTCAACAACAAATGCACTCGGGTGTTTTAAGTCTGGAACAACCACGACTTTTAACCCTGCGGCAATCGCCGCTCGAGCGCCCTGCTCGCTATCTTCAAAAGCAATGCACTCTTCAACTGCCACACCTAATCGTTCAATCGCTAATAAATAAATATCAGGGCTTGGTTTACCGTTCATGACTTCTTGTCCACTGGTGATACTACTAAAATAATCAAGCACTCCAACATGACTTAAACGATGCTGGATATGGGACAGAGGCGAAGAAGAAGCCACACCACAAACGATATTATTTGATTGATAATATTGCAACAATTCAACAACACCAGATTTAAGTGGAAAAATATGATTGCGTGCATGCAGTATGCGCTCTACACCATCTCCTACTTTGCTCAGGTTGTCCAGCCCGTTTAATTGTTCTGCCATGATACGACTGGCATCTTGCGATGAACGGCCAATTAACTCGACAAACTCTGCTTGAGTATAGGTAATACCAACCTCTTTTGCCGCTTGAATACAAGCTTGCATAATGATGCGCTCAGAGTCGATGAGCAAACCATCCATATCAAATATTGCTGCTTTTACCACAATGTACTTTCAACCAAAAAGGTGACTTTACCACAATGGCGCCAGTCTCCGCGCCCATAAAAAAACCCGACTAGTGTCGGGCTTTTTGCATAAAAAAATCTTATTTGTTCATTACGTACATTGTTACTTCAAATCCAAAACGCATTTCTGTAGCTGCTGGTGTTGTCCACATAATATTTCTCCTTTTGGTTAACTTTCTGAAACACATCAAACTTAATGTGATTGCATTACTCTTATAGTACACGAGCTGTCACTGATTATCCTGATAAGCTGACGTAAAAGCAGCTAATGATTTTACGTAATCGCAATATTAGGTCTGCAAATGGGCTTTGATACATAATAGAGTGATGGTCTAAGCAAAGAAAGTCCAATTAGCAATATTATAAAGTGGAGAAAATAATGAATACCGTTTTAATTACAGGAACCAATCGCGGCATTGGTTTGGAATTTACAAAACAATATGCGGAAGCTGGTTGGCAAGTGCTTGCTTGTTGCCGTGCGCCTGAGTCTGCTAATGCGCTCAACGCGCTAGCCTCCAAACACGCTAACATCAAAACCTATGCGCTAGATGTTGCCAACTTTGCACAAATAGATGCTTTAGCAAAGCAACTGAGCGACGTGCCTATTGATGTGCTGATTAATAATGCAGGCGTTTATCCGAGCGGCGGTTTAACCGATGCTGATGTCTCGATTTGGTTGGATGGATTTAAAATTAATACCATTGCACCACTCAAAATGGCAACGGCTTTTACCCCGCATATTGCTAACAGCCAACTAAAGAAAATAGCCACTTTATCCAGCAAAATGGGCAGTATTGATGACAATACCAGTGGCGGCAGCTATATGTATCGCAGTACAAAAACAGCTATTAATATGGTGATGAAAAGTCTCAGCATTGATTTAGCACCAGCAGGCATTGCGGCAGTCACTTTGCACCCAGGTTGGGTAGAAACTGACATGGGGGGTCCAAATGCGCTCATTAATACACAAACCAGTGTTGCAGGATTACGCAAGGTAATTGATAACCTCAATCTGAGTAATACAGGAAAATTTATTGCTTACGATGGCAAGCAAATTGCATGGTAATTAATGCGCTTTGAACGGTGCGCGCTCTTCTAACTCTGAGGTGTAGACAGCAATGCCTTTTGACTCTCTGTCTAGAAAGTCTTTGATTGCGCGTTCAAAATCTGGGTTAGCGATCTTATGAAATGAGCAAGTTGGCCGCGGTTTAAATCCGCGTGCTAACTTATGCTCACCTTGCGCGCCACCTTCAAAATACTGAATATTCTCTGCGATACAAAACTGTTGCGCTTGATAATAGCAAAGCTCGAAATGTAAGCCTGAAACAAATTGCGTCGCACCCCAATAACGCCCATACAATGTGTCTTCATTGTAAAAACTAAGTGTACTCGCAATCCGCTCTCCATCCACTTCAGCCATAATCAACAAAATATGCTGCGGCATACTTTTGCTAACCTCGTCAAAAAACGTACGTGCTAAATAAGGTGTAGAACGATGCTCTTGATAGGTGATGCAATAACACTGGTAAAAAAAGTCCCAATCAGCTTCCGTTGCTAATGTGCCTTTAATTAACTGACAACGCACCCCAGCTTGAGTGACTTTTTTGCGCTCTTGATGAATTTTTTTACGCTTATTGTGGCTTAGGGTTTGTAAAAAAGCCTCAAAGGATTGATAACCTGCATTCTGCCATCTAAATTGCACGCCGGTCCGCTTCATCCAGCCTGCACGTTGCAACACACTAGCATCAGCATCATCAGGAAACAGCACATGCGCACCAGAAAGCTGGTGCTGTTGCATCACAGACTCTAGCGCTTCAATTAATAATAATTTCGTTTCATCATTGTCAGCCAATAACCGTGTACTCGTAATTGGTGAAAATGGTATAGCTACCAATAACTTAGGATAATAGGCAAGCCCCTGCTGCTCATAGGCATCTGCCCATGCCCAATCGAATACATACTCACCATAAGAATGGCTTTTAATGTATAACGGCATTGCGCCAATCAGTTCGTGTTGCCGTTGAATCACAATGATACATGGACGCCAACCAGTCTCATCACCAACTGAACCTGATGTTTCTAGTGCGGCTAAAAAAGCGTGCTTTAACAATGGCATATTGCCCACTAGTGCATCCCATTGACGGGCATCGACTTCTTGAATAGAACCCACTATTTGAGCAACTGTCTGTGCTAAATCATTCATAGTGCAACTTTAGCGCAGATAATCAGAAAATCAAAAAAAGATGGTTTAAAACTTGATTTAACACGTGAAAATAAAACGTGAAAAGGAAAAGAAAAACGGAATAGTTAGACGACTAACTTGGATGTTGGCCAGCTGTTGCAGCTTGTTTACTTTCTTTTGGCTGCACCGCTTTTTTCTTAATTTCAGCTTCTACTTCTTTGATACGCTGTAACTCTAATTTGGCTTCAGCTGCGCGATGTCGCTCTCTCCATTTTGCCTCTGCTAACTCAAGTTCTTCGAATGTAATGACATTGTCTTCATCTACATCTACTGCATTAAAATGACGTGCAATTTGCGGCAAACATTCTGTGACTTCTTGGCGATCAAGCGAGTCATCCAAATCGCTATTACATTTTGTAAACCGCTCTTTTAGGCTGGCTCTCATGAGTTGTCGTTGACGCTTAATTTTAATGTGCTCTGGATCGTTATTTTTTGCGTAATCTGTTAATGCTTTACGCAATAATGCGCGGTCAATAGGACTAAAATTATACTCTAGTGTTTTTTCTAGGCCGTAATTGGAGTCATCTATCTCATCTGATGATGACGTAGTTCCCGCTGAATCTACAGACTCGGAAAGGGAGGCTGGACCTGCAAGTGAAGGAAAAACAAATGTGCTACCCAACATCGTGAGTAATAAAAGCTGTGACCAAAATAGGATTTTATTTGTCAGCATATTGTAATGTTTTAACTCCAAATAAATCGACTCTCTTCGCAAGAGCGGAGGAGTATAATGAATCAACTTTGTAAGCGGAATGTTTCATTCGCACATGGAATTGTAATAAATTGTAACTAAATCCACCTTTATTGAGCATGTGATTATGAGGCAATTATTTAAAGAAAAGTTCGCCTAATTCTAGATTTATCTAACATGAAGACCTATACTTATCTATTGTCAGATAATGATAAGAAAGCAACTCAACTCAAAAGAGCGATAAAACATGGCTGAGAACAAAAAGATATTAATGGTTGATGATGATTTGCGCATGCGCGAATTGTTACAACGCTATTTAACTGAGCAAGGTTTTGATATTAAGACCGTTTCCGACTCAAGCGAAATGGACGCCCTCTTACAAACTGAGCAATTTGACTTATTTGTACTAGATTTAATGTTGCCTGGTGAAGATGGCTTGGCAATATGCCGTCGTTTACGAGGAAACAATGTCATCACACCTATTATTATGTTGACAGCTCGTGGTGACGAGGTTGATCGCATTATTGGATTAGAAATGGGTGCGGATGATTATTTACCAAAACCATTTAACCCGCGCGAGCTTTTGGCTCGAATCAATGCGGTGATGCGTCGTCATGAACACAGCCCAAAAGCAAATACAGCATCACAAGAAACCTTTCACTTTGGCGATTTTATCTTCGATGCTGCTAATCGCAGCTTAACTAAAAATGGTGAAAACATCACCATTACCAGTGGCGAGTTTGCACTATTAAAAGTCTTTACAGAACATCCAAGACAACCACTTTCGCGTGACCGTTTGATGCAGCTAGCGCGCGGCAGAGAACTTGATGTTTTTGACCGCAGTATTGATGTGCAAGTCTCGCGTTTACGCCGTTTAATCGAACCCAATCCAGCACAACCACGTTTTTTAAAAACCATGTGGGGATTTGGTTATGTGTTTATTCCTGATGGCGAATCCAATCATTAATTTTGCAACTTTAACCGTTAAACGTATTAGAAATAATCAATTAAATTGAGATTGCTCCCACGCACCATTTTAGCTAGGTTGATGTTGTTGATTGCAATTCTGTTGGGCATCAGCATTTATGGCTCATTAAAGATATTTGATTACTTTGATCGTGAACCACGCGCTGAGATGGCGGCGTTACAAGCCGTTACCATTGTTAACTATACCCGCGCTTCTCTGATTGCCTCACACGAAAATAGAAGAGGCGCTTTGCTCTCTGAACTATCAGGTCGCGAGGGAGTGCGCGTTTACGCTGCTGATTTTATGGAGCGTATTGAACCATTACCTGATGACCCATTTGTACAGTTAATTGCCAGAAAAATTCGAGAGCGCTTAGGTGAAGAAACCATTATTACGGTTAATCACTATGGCGTACCAGGCTTGTGGATTAGCTTCAATGTGGAACTAGATGACTTCTGGGTCGTGATACCTAAAATCCAAGTTGATCGACCATTTCCACTACATTGGCTAGGCTGGGCTGCATTGATTGGCCTTCTATCACTGATAGGGGCTTACATTACAGCGGCACGAATTAATCGTCCTTTAAATTTACTCGCCTATGCTGCTGATAAATTGCGCAACGGCGAGCCCGCCCCAAAACTCCCTGAAGATAGTCTAGATGAACTACGCGAGGTTAACCAAACATTTAATGAAATGGCTGATGCTTTAGTGAGGCTAGACAGTGAACGCACGTTACTTTTGGCTGGTGTTTCACATGATATTCGCACACCACTGGCACGGCTACGTCTTGCTGTTGAATTACTGCCAGATAATGACTCCTCTCAAATGAAGGAAGGCATGATTGAAGATATAGCGGATATGGACAATATCATTCATCAGTTCTTAGATTTTGTACGAGGCGTTGAAGGCGAATCGACCAAAATGATGGATATTAATGTATTACTTAGATCACTTGCAGATCGTCAGGCGCGCGCTGGCCGCAAACTAGAAGTTAAATTAAGCCCAACTTATTTTATTCCATTGCGTCCGCTAGCAATGCAGCGGTTATTAGATAACTTAGTGGGTAATGCTTATGCCTACTCAAAAGAAGAAGTCGTCGTTGAAAGCCGCATTACTGCCGAAGAAATTGTGATTAGCGTACTGGACCGTGGCCCGGGCATTCCCGCTGGACAGGCAGAACGGTTACTCAGACCTTTTGAACGGCTGGATAGTGCACGAACAAAAAACGAAGGTGGCAGCGGGCTGGGTTTAGCCATATGCAATCGAATTGCAAAATTGCATCATGGCACATTGCAACTGATTAATCGGCAGGGTGGTGGCCTAGAAGCGCGTGTATCGTTACCTATTCAACACCGCTAGTCATTTAACTTCGTCGACACTACTAATCGGCTCACCTTCTACTCGATTACGACCACTTTGTTTAGCCAAATACAATAGCCTATCGGCTTGCACCAACATATCATCTAAGCTTTTTCCAACATAACCACTCACACCGATACTGCAGGTGTACTTGATGACATGACCTTTTATCGTTAAGACTTGATTGGCAATTTTTGCTCTAAACTTTTTAATACGCTCAAAGCTAGTCAAATATTGCGGGTTGATACTCATCACGGCAAACTCTTCTCCACCCATCCGTGCCACAATATCTTCAGGGAAATATTGCTTCAATGCGTTAGCAATATCTTTAATCACCTCATCTCCAATATCATGCCCATAAACATCGTTAATGACTTTAAAATTATCAATATCAATCATCATCACCGTTAGTACATCGTCTTTTCTAAGCTCTCTTACCATTTGATTGCCACGCTCAAAAAAGTAGCGGCGGTTAAAGACATTACTCAGATAATCGACGTTAGATAGTTGTTTTGCATATTCAACAGCATCCAACATATCTAAATTTTGGTTAATTCGACAAAGCATCATTTCATAGTTAAATGGCTTGTGAATAAAATCATTCGCCCCTGCCTTGAGAAATTTCACTGCTAACCTAGGATCAGTCGATGTTGACATGCCGATGATAAGCATGCGGTCTTTTGGATAGTGCGCTCTAATCTGCTTCACAAAGGTGATGCCATCTACTGATTTCATATGATAATCAACCAAAATCAGTTTGATATCGGCATGTTTTTCTAAGATGTCAGTCGCATCTAAGCCATTATCCACCTGTAACACTTGAAATTTTTGCAGGGCAAGCTCGCGTGCGATGACAAACTGAGAAACTTTAGAGTCATCAATAACCAGCACTTTAATTGCCTTGTTTTTAAAAATACGTGCAACCAAATCACACAGATAAGCCGTATCAGCGCTGGTTGTTTTGACCACATAATCTAATACATTTTTTTTGATTAGCTGATCGCGCAACTCATCTTCATATTGGTCAATGACGGCAATCACAGGAATATTAAATGATTTAAGCAAGTCAATTTGTTTAAAATCTTTCGTAACCGTACTGATGCTTAAAAAGAATTGGCGCGGGTTTCTTTTCAGTAATAATCGTGAAGCGCTGAGTGAATGAACCATCACCACTTTAACTGGCAATCGCTTCTCCAAATCAAACTTTAGGCTTTGCGCGAAAGCAATATCCTGCTCCAAAACCAGCACATAAAATTCTGCTGGCCTTTTGGGGCGACTAAGCTTACGCGTATGTTTTGCTGCCATGACTGCAAAACCTGATTAAAGCTATGTTGATGTTGTCGGATTGAACCAATTTAATTTTTCTCTTAACAGAACCACTTCCCCAATAATTGTTAGACAAGGTGCTTTCAATTGCGCCAGCTTGACCTTTTCAGGCATATCTAACAAAGTCCCAGTGACAACCCGCTGCCGTTGTGTCGTTCCTTGTTGAACGATGGCAATTGGCGTACTGGCTGACATGCCCTTTTTAATCAATTGCTGACAAATCCCCTCTAACCCAATTAAACCCATATAAATAACCAATGTTTGATGAGGTCGCATCATCGCGTCCCAATCCAAATCTAAAGAGCCATTTTTTAAATGGCCTGTTATAAACAAACAGGCTTGCGCATAATCTCGATGGGTTAGCGGAATACCTGCATAACTAGACACCCCGCTCGCTGCCGTAATGCCTGGTACGACCTGAAATGGCACCTTATGTTGCATCAAAGTTTCAATTTCTTCGCCACCGCGTCCAAAGATAAAAGGATCACCACCTTTTAGTCGCAACACCCGTTTACCTTCAAGCGCCAATCTTGCTAACAACTGATTAATATCTTCTTGTGGCATGGTATGTTGATCGCGCGCCTTACCCACATAAATTAATGTAGCATCACGGCGCACTAACTCCATTACTTCAGGACTGACTAGCTTGTCGTAAACACAAACATCGCATTGCTGCATCAACCGCAATGCGCGAAAGGTAAGTAAATCTGGGTCGCCTGGACCACCGCCAACAAGGTAAACTTCCCCTTGGTGTACGGTATTATCGGCTTGCGCAAGCGATTCTTTAAGAAACGTGCGCGCCGCTTCCTCTTGCCCTGATAACACACGTTCAACTAAGGGGCCTTGCAAGATTCCCTCCCAAAAAATACGTCTGGCTTCTGTTGTTGCAAATTTTTGTTTAACCTGTTCGCGAAACTCGCCTGCAATTGCCGCAATACGCCCATAAGCCGCTGGCAACATGGTTTCAATTTTGGTACGGATATAGCGTGCCAACACTGGCGCATTACCCTCTGATGAGACAGCAATCACAATTGGGCTGCGATCAATAATAGAACCCATGGTAAACGTACATAACGCTGGCGCATCCACCACATTGACTGGAATATTAGCGGCTTGCGCGGCAATAGAAACCGCCTCGTTTACAGCTTCATCATCGGTTGCTGCAATCACTAATCTTGCGCCTGTTAGTTGCGTCGGTTCAAAAGTCCCCTTCAAATAGGAGATTTCACCAGCATCAATCATTACTTGTAGCGCGTCGCACACAACAGGCGAAATTAAGGTAATCGCCGCTTGCGCTTTCAACAACATGGTTACCTTACGTGTTGCCACTTCTCCACCGCCAATCACCACACAATACTGATTAACGATATTCATAAAAATAGGTAGTGCTTGCATATCAAACTTTATTTCACAAAAGAGTCGTTATTTTACCTTGCTAATAGGGTTTTACCCTATTAATGAACAATTTACGAAATGCGTAGATGTGTCAAATGCGTTAAAATGCCAGACTTAATCAACTCGCTAAAAAGCCTACTCATTCGTGACAAACGCAAAAAAGATATTTATTAAATCATTCGGCTGCCAGATGAATGTCTACGACTCATCTCGCATGAAAGATATGCTGGCTGCTAGCGATGGCATGATAGAAACCAACACGCCTGAAGATGCAGATGTCATTTTGCTCAACACATGCTCTATTCGCGAAAAAGCAGAAGACAAAGTGTTTAGTCATCTTGGCCGTTTTATTCCACTCAAAGCGCAAAATCCCAACCTTGTGATTGGTGTTGGGGGCTGTGTCGCGTCGCAAGAAGGCGACAATATTATTAAACGCGCACCTTATGTCGATGTCGTATTTGGACCGCAAACGTTGCATCGTTTACCAGAAATGATCAAAAAACGTCAACAATCAGGGTTATCGCAAGTTGATATTAGCTTTCCTGAAGTGGAAAAATTTGACCATCTACCACCGCCAAAAGTCGAGGGCGCAACGGCATTTCTGAGCATTATGGAAGGCTGCAGTAAATATTGTAGCTTTTGCGTTGTTCCTTACACCCGCGGTGAAGAGGTTTCTCGCCCGTTTGAAGATATTCTGACGGAATCTGTTCAGCTAGCGGAACAAGGTGTAAAAGAAATTACCTTGCTCGGTCAAAATGTGAATGCCTACCGATCTGAATATGAGAACGTAGAAGCCGACTTAGCAATGCTGATAGAAACGATTGCGGAAATCCCTCAAATTGAGCGCATTCGCTTTACCACTAGCCATCCAAATGAAATGAGTGACCGATTAATCGCTTGCTTTGCGAATGTTCCTAAACTAGCGGTGCAACTGCACTTACCTGTGCAAGCTGGAAGCGATCGCATTTTAATGGCAATGAAGCGCAATCACACCGTGTTGCAATATAAAAGCATCATCCGTAAATTAAAAGCGGCTAGCCCAAACTTAACCATTACCTCTGATTTTATTATTGGTTTTCCAGGTGAAACAGACAAAGATTTTGCATCGACTGTTAAGCTGATGCAAGACGTTGGTTTTGATTACAGCTTTAGCTTTTTATACAGCCCGCGCCCAGGCACGCCAGCCGCGTTTATTGAAGACGATACGCCACAAGCAGTTAAATTAGATCGCTTAAACCAATTACAAGCCATTAATAATTTGCAAGGCGATGCCATTAGCCACGCCATGTTAGGAACAACCCAAAGGCTGCTGATTGAAGGCGTCTCTAAAAAAGATAGCTCGCTATTAGCGGGTAGAACCGATAATAATCGCATTGTGACCCTAGCAAAAGATGAAGGATTAATCGGCACTTTCGTCACAGTTAAGATTACCAACACAGACAACCCAAAACGCTTACAAGGTGAGTTGATTTAATTTATGGAAATTACCCTACAACCAGAGGACAACAACCGCCTAGCCAACTTATGCGGCCCATTAGACGAAAATATTAAACAGATTGAAACAGCGCTTGAAGTCAATATCAATCGCCGCGGCGCTCACTTTAGCATCACAGGTAAGCAGGAAAATATGCGCATGGCAGCGCAACTGGTTGAGAATTTTTACATTCGCGCTAAAAAACCAATTGAGTTAGAAGACATTCAACTCGGTTTAGTCGAAATTGAAAAGCTCAGCCCCGATGAAGTTGATGCCAGCGCGGCTATGCCTGTACTGATGACCAGACGTGGCGATCTACATGGGCGTACACCTCGCCAAGTCGAATATTTAAAACAAATACAAGACTTTGATATTACTTTTGGTATTGGCCCAGCTGGTACAGGGAAAACCTATTTAGCCGTTGCCAGCGCAGTGGATGCCATGACGCGCGATCGCGTCAAGCGTATTGTGCTAGTGCGCCCTGCAGTTGAAGCAGGCGAGCGTTTAGGCTTTTTGCCTGGCGATTTAAATCAAAAAGTCGATCCTTATTTGCGTCCACTTTACGATGCTTTATACGATTTAGCAGGCTATGACACAGTCAACAAAATGTTTGAACGCAATGCCATCGAAGTGGCACCACTCGCCTATATGCGTGGACGCACCTTGAACCAAAGCTTTATTATTTTGGACGAAGCGCAAAACACCACGCCAGAGCAGATGAAAATGTTTTTAACCCGCATTGGCTTTGGTACAAAAGCCGTGATTACGGGTGATGTAACCCAAATTGATCTACAGCGTGGGCAAAAAAGTGGCTTAATTGAAGCGCAAAAAATTCTAAAAGGGGTAAAAGGCATTGCATTTACACAATTTTTAGCGGCTGATGTCGTCCGTCATCCACTGGTGCAAAAAATTATTAATGCGTATGAGCGATATGAAGAAAGTAACAAAGACTAAATGACGTCTTTACAGACTTTGCACTCAACTAGCGCCGTAATTGTCCGTTATAGACATTAAGCAAAATAATGCTCACTTTGGTCAGATGTTGACCAAAAGCAAAGCCCATCATCACCGACAGTATTGCCGTCACTCACCAATGCATTTGATTAGTCTATTGTTTACGTTTTTTAAACAGTGATGGCTAAATTAACCTGAACAATATCGCCTGCAATGATATTTTCTTTTTTTCTGACTTCAGCTTTAATGGGTAGCATATAGATGTTTTCTTTTGCCAGCGGGAAAATAGAAGTATGCCATGTTGTATCGCCAATGGTGACTTCAACCCGCACTGCGCCCCATCCACGCTTTTTATCATGCAAGTTCTCGTTGAAAAATTTAATTTCCTCTGACTGTTCTTTTGGCAAATTAATGAAGTGCCACGCGGCTTTTTCTGCCTGCCATAAACGACATTCACCAGCAAATTGAAAACTTAAATCAACCATGCATTTAATTATATAATTAAACCATCATGCCTAATATTCAATTAAACCTGCAAATTGCGAGCGAACATAGCGATATCCCCAGTAAAGCTCAATTTAGAAAATGGGCAAAAGCTGCCTTGCGTGTCGATACTGAAGTGACTATTCGTGTTGTCGATGCCGCTGAGGGTCGTGAACTCAATTTAGCTTATCGTGGCAAAGATTATGCAACCAATGTATTAACGTTTCCACTGGCAGAAGAGCCGCACTTAATGGGGGATATTATTATTTGTGCTCCCATCGTTACAGCTGAGGCCAAAACGCAACAAAAATGCATCGAAGCGCACTATGCACACTTAACCGTACACGGTGTTTTACACTTGCATGGTTACGATCATGAAATTGAAGAACAAGCTGCATTAATGGAGTCGATTGAGGTGACAACATTACTACAATTAGGGTATCCTAACCCTTATCTTATTACATAGGGTGCCCTGCATGGCTTCCGACTCGGAAACAAATAACAAACCAAGTTTATTAGAACGTTTAAGTCACTTTTTACTACGTGAACCAGAAGACCGCGAGCAATTGGTCGATTTGTTGCACAGCGCATACGAAAATCATTTAATGGATAGTGATTCGCTTGCGATGATAGAAGGTGTACTGCAAGTTAGCGAAATGCAAGTGCGGGACATTATGATTCCACGCTCGCAAATGGATGTCATCGATATTACTGACTCACCTGAAACGTTTATTCCACATGTGATTGAAACAGCGCACAGCCGCTTTCCCGTTATCGAAGATGATAAAAATGATGTGATTGGCATTTTGCTCGCCAAAGACTTACTCCGCTATTATGCAGGCGAAGATTTTGAAGTGCGTGACATGTTACGGCCTGCTGTGTTTATTCCAGAATCTAAGCGTCTTAACGTATTGCTTAAAGAGTTTAGGAGCAATCGTAATCATATTGCCATGGTTGTAGATGAATATGGTGGTGTGGCAGGCATGGTGACGATTGAGGATGTGCTTGAACAAATTGTGGGTGATATTGAAGATGAATATGACTACGACGAAGATGAAGATAATATTATTCAGCAATCTGCCAAACATTATCGCGTAAAAGCATTAACAGAGATTGAAGACTTTAATGAAGCGCTTGAGACCTCATTAAGTGATGATGAGTTTTCAACCATTGGTGGATTAATCGTGAATAAATTTGGTCACATGCCGAAACGAGGCGACCATATTGTGATTGAAAACTTAAGCATTACCGTTGTTCGCGCAGACAGCCGACGCTTGCA
>JBFJJY010000004.1:0-16912 GCA_041612055.1 Methylophilaceae bacterium
AGCAGCATGTCAGTGAACCAGATAGGCAGTTAAAAGACATTGCTTTCTCCGGTAATGGAGAGCCGACCAGCGCTGCTGAATTTCCATTGATTGTGCCGTTGGTCATCAAGGTATTAAAGGATGTTAATCTGCTTGGAAGCATTAAGATAAGACTCATCACCAATGGCAGCATGATGCACAAGGCCTCTGTGCTCAGTAGTATTCAGCAGCTTTCCGAATCTAATGGTGAGGTCTGGTTTAAATTTGATGCTGGCACCCATGCAGGCATTGCTCGCATTAATGATGTCAATATCGATCCAAACAGTCATCTTAAACGCCTCAAAAAGTGTGCGCAAGCTTGCCCGACCTTGATACAAACATGCATTTTTGCCTTGGATGGGAAACCACCATCAGACGCGGAATTGACCGCATATTTAACACAAGTAGCACAAGTTAAACATGTGATTCAAGGCATCCATTTATACGGCATTGCACGAGAATCCATGCAAGCGGAAGCGCCTAGGCTAAGTCAATTACCTATCGAGTGGCTGAATGCGTTTGCAAAACGCATCACAGCGCTTGGTATTAGCGTTCAGGTAAGTCCTTAATCTTCTGGTGACTTTACACCTGTAGCCGCATGATTGCGTGCTTTCATGGCTGGCGCTAATTCTTCTGTTGCTAAGGTTTTATTAATCTCCATACCCTTAACATAATAATTTTCAATAACAGGGTCAGGTATCTTGATTGCATAATAAAGCGTAATAAAGGAAGCGACAATGACGACCAATGGCCCACCTATCACCATCCACACATAACCATATTTCCACCACGGTTTTGTATCTTCAATGTTCATTTAACATCCTTCTTCAATGGTCATGGACTATCTTGGTATTAAGAATATTGATTTTTCCGTCAATACTTCTTTACTCTCGACTTCTTCAATTTCGAATTGAATTTTATGTTTTCCAGCTGCTAGCGATCCATCTGGCACTTCAATATCAACCACTATCCAACGCGCATCAGCTGGCTCTACTGTAATCAGTGGATTTTTTTCACTGCCTTTAAACCCAACTTTAGCATTTTCTAAACCATTCACCTTAAGCCGATATTGATGTGTGTCCTCAGTGGCATTCATAATTTGCAAGCGGTAAACATTTTCTAGCATCCCGCCCTCTACCAGTCTAGCTAGCACGGAACGATCACGTATCACATCTACTTTAAAAGGCGCTCTTAGCCATAAACTGGTGGCCAATCCGACAATCAATACAGTCAGAATAAGTGAATAAATCAATACTCGCGGCCTAAGAATACGCTTAAACATCTCACCGCGTGTCCAGTGATTATCCAGCGCATTTTGTGTGGTATATTTGATTAAACCGCGTGGCTCTCCCACCTTATCCATCACATCGTTACACACATCCACACATAAGCCACAACCAATACACTCATACTGCAAGCCTTCGCGAATATCAATGCCTGTTGGGCACACTTGCACACATAAACTGCAATCAATACAAGCGCCTAATGATTCAGTTTTTGCTGTATTTTTACGTGAGCCAGCACCTCTTGGCTCACCACGTTCCTCATCGTATGTCACAATCAATGTGTCATCATCAAACATTGCACTTTGAAAACGTGCGTAAGGGCACATATATTTACATACTTGTTCACGCATAAAGCCCGCATTACCATAGGTGGCAAAGCCATAAAAGATGACCCAGAAAGTTGACCACGTACCTAGATTGAACTGCATGAGCTCCATGCCTAATTCACGAATCGGTGTGAAATAACCCACAAACGTGAATCCTGTCCAAACAGCCAGTGCTATCCAAACAAAGTGTTTAGCGAATTTTCTAGATAGTTTTTCAATCGACATTGGCGCAGCATCTAGTTTCATTCTTTTTGCCCGGTCGCCTTCAATTTTTCTTTCTATCCAAAGAAACATCTCGGTATAAACGGTTTGTGGACAAGTGTAGCCACACCATAAACGACCCGCAATCGCCGTAAATAAAAATAGGGAAAGGGCTGAAATAATGAGAATAGCCGTGAGGTAAATTAAGTCTTGCGGATATAAAACGAGTTTAAAAATATAAAAACGCTTAGCGGATAAGTCAAATAATAGCGCCTGTCTCTGACCCCACTCTAACCAAGGCACGCCATAAAAAAAGAGTTGTGTCAGCCAAATCATCACCCAGCGCCATTTGGCAAAATAGCCAAAAATACTGCGTGGATAAATTTTTTCTTCTGCTTTATATAAAGAAATAACCACCTCTTTAGGAGAGGTGGCACTTTCTTTAATTGCCGAGCTGTTAGCTTTGGTCATGTACTTCTTTCTTCAAACCAATCATTTCAAAATATTAATGATCTGTCCCATTTGATAAACCCCAAATGTATGCAGCTAATACTTTTATCTGCTCTGGCGTTAACTTGTCTTGTTGTGCAGGCATTTGATTCACTTTGCCGTTTTTAATACGGTCAATAATTGCGGCTTCACCAGCACCATGCAACCAAATATTGTCAGTTAAGTTTGGCGCACCTAATGCTTGATTACCTTTACCGTCTGCACCATGACAAGCTGCGCAAGATGCAAACTTAGGCTGACCCAAACCTGCTCTTGCTGCGTCATGCATACTACCTGACAGGCTTAACACATAATTAGCTAGGTTTTTGATTTCTTCATCACTGCCAACCATTGCACCCATGGGAGGCATCATGCCATTACGTCCGTTGGCAATGGTTTCTTCTATTTTCTCAGGACTACCACCGTGCAACCAGTCGTGATCGGTTAAATTTGGAAATCCTCTTCCACCACGCGCATCGGAAGCATGACATTGTGAACAGTTATTCATATACAGGCGCTCACCAATCGATTTAGCCATTGGTAAAGCTGATAAGGCTTCTACTGACATCCCATCAAACTTTGCATAAATTGGTTTGAGTGCCTCATTTGCTTCAACCACTTCTGCCTCATATTGGTTCTCTTGCGTCCAACCTTTTGAGCCATCATAAGTCGCCAAGCCTGGATAAAGCGCTAAATAAACAAAGCCAAAAATTATGGTAATCACAAACAACCAAACCCACCAACGTGGCAATGGATTATTCATTTCTGTGATGTCTTCGTCCCAAACATGACCACTGGTATTATCGCCATTGCTACTTACTATTTTAATTTTGCTCGTAAACCACAATAAAAAAGCACAACCAACAATACCAACTATAGTAATAACAGCGATGAAGTAAGGCCAAAAGTTATTAATAAAATCACTCATTTTATATTCCCCTATTTTTCATCAAAAGGCAGCCTAGCCGCCTCTTCAAAATCTGCAGTATCGCGTCGACGCCATACCCAAACAATAATCCCAACAAATACAACAAAGCTAAGCAGCGTAACCAGCACACGTAATGTATTGATATCCATCATGCTCTCCATTTTTTATTTCAGATGAATGCCCAACACTTGCATATAGGCAATGATGGCATCTAGTTCTGTTTTACCTTCTACCTCTGCTGCCGCTCCTGCAATTTGCTCATCGGTATACGGCACACCCACTTTACGAAGTGCTTCCATGTTTTTACCAATCTCAGTGTTAACAGGTGCATTTTCTAACCATGGGTAAGCTGGCATAATTGATTCAGGCACTACATCGCGTGGATTGATTAAGTGAATACGTTGCCAATCATCACTATATTTACCACCAACACGATGTAAATCTGGGCCCGTCCGCTTACTGCCCCATTGAAATGGATGATCGTACACAAACTCGCCCGCAACTGAATAATGACCGTAGCGTAATGTTTCTGCTCTTAGCGGACGAATCATTTGTGAATGGCAGTTATAGCAACCTTCACGCTGATAAATGTCACGCCCTACTAATTGCAATGGCGTATAAGGCTCCAAGCCTTTGATTGGTTCAGTCGTCGATTTTTGGAAAAACAAAGGGACGATTTCAACAAGACCGCCGAAAGAAACCACTAACAAAATCAATACAATCATGAGAAAGTTATTCGTTTCAATCTTCTCATGACTGAAGCCTGGCTTTTTATCATTCATATCTGACATAACAATTTCCTTATACGTGTGAAGCAACAGATGGAATAGAAGCGGTTACAGGCTGACCACTCGTTGCTGTTTTAAGTACATTCCAAAGCATGACGACCATACCGCCAAGGTAGAGCGTTCCACCTAAGAAACGAATAAAGTAGTATGGGAATTTAGCTTTTACGCTTTCTACAAAAGTGTAAGCCAATGTGCCATCAGCATTAATCGCACGCCACATCAAACCTTCCATCACACCAGAAATCCAAAGCGCTGCAATGTAAAGCACAATACCAATGGTTGCCATCCAGAAATGCAGCTCAATCGCTTTGATACTGTGCATTTGTTTTTGGCCAAATAATTTCGGTACTAAGTGATATAGCGCACCCATTGATACCAAGCCAACCCAACCTAAAGCACCTGAATGTACATGACCAATGGTCCAGTCAGTGTAGTGAGAAAGTGAGTTCACTGTTTTAATCGCCATCATTGGGCCTTCAAACGTACTCATACCGTAGAAAGATAATGAAACAATCAAGAAACGTAAAATAGGATCGGTACGTAATTTATGCCATGCACCTGACATGGTCATCATACCGTTAATCATACCGCCCCAACTTGGCGCTAGTAGAATCAATGAGAACACCATACCTAAAGATTGTGTCCAATCTGGCAATGCTGTGTAATGTAAGTGATGAGGACCTGCCCACATGTAGGTGAAAATCAATGCCCAGAAGTGAACAATTGATAAGCTGTAGGAATAAACAGGGCGCTCTGCTTGTTTAGGTACGAAGTAGTACATGATGCCGAGGAAGCCCGCAGTTAAGAAGAAACCAACTGCATTATGACCATACCACCATTGCACCATGGCATCTTGTACACCAGCATAAGCTGAATAAGATTTCATAAATGAAACTGGAATTGCTGCACTATTAACAATATGCAAAAGCGCAACCGCAATAATAAACGCTCCAAAGAACCAGTTTGCGACATAAATGTGTTTCACTTTACGCTTTGCAATCGTACCAAAAAAGACAATCGCAAAAGAAACCCAAACCACAGCAATTAACAAATCAATTGGCCATTCTAGTTCAGCGTACTCTTTACTTTGTGTGAAACCTAAAGGAAGTGAAATAGCAGCAGCCACAATCACTAGTTGCCAACCCCAAAAGGTGAATGCCGCTAGTTTTGGCATAAACAAACTGACTTGACTGGTTCGCTGGACAACATAATAAGCGGTTGCAAACAACGTACATCCGCCAAATGCGAAAATCACCGCATTGGTATGTAGTGGTCGTAAACGACCAAAACTAGTCCATGGTAAGCCCAAATTAAGTTCGGGCCAAACCAGCTGGGCAGCAATAATAACGCCAACCAACATGCCAACGACGCCCCAGACGACCGCCATGATTGAAAACTGTCTTACCGCTGTATCGTGATAAGTCAACGATTCACTTCCCAAAGTTTGCATTTCCTAACCCTCATTTTTTAATGACATTAGGGGATTATGCTGACAATCCCCACATTCCAATTTGATACAAATCAATCTTCGTGCAATATACGCTCGCCCTCTTCTTCAATATCTTCAAATTGACCTGAATAGATTGCCCACCAAAGACCACCTAAAATGATTAACACTAGGATGACTGACAAAGGAACAAGTAAGAAGAGAATATCCATGAAGATTGCTAGCTAACTCGATATTGTATCAATTTTTGCAAGGCGCGCCGCATTTAAAATGACTAATAATGAGCTAAGCGCCATACCTAAACCCGCTAACCATGCTGGTAACATCCCAGCAATAGCGAGCGGCACACAGGTTGCATTATAAGTTGCCGCCCATGTTAAATTTTGTTTCACTATTCGCATCGTCCGATTGGCTTGAGTGATTAAATAAGGCAACATTGAAAGAGCACCATTCATCACTACGAAGTCAGACTGTGCTTGCGCTAATGGCACTGCTTGGCCCATGGCAATAGATACATGCGCGCTTGCCAACACTGGCCCATCATTCAAACCATCACCAACCATCAACACTTTTTTTCCTTGCTTTTGCAAAGCTTGGATATGCGCCAACTTATCTTGTGGGCTACAGTCGCCAAACACTTGCTTAATCCCTACAACATCAGCTACACGTTGCACAGCAGCTAATTTATCACCTGATAATACTTGAACTTGTAAACCTGCTTCTGTGACTTTTTGCACACAAGAGGCAGCATCTTGTTTGATTGACTCAACGATTTCAAAGCTAGCCAACCAGCCTTTATCAGAAACTAGATGCACTACCGAGCCATTGCTCATGTTTACATCGACTTCAGACATCTCACAGAATCTTGTACTACCTAATTTCAAAGCACCTAACTCTGATTCAGCTGTTAATCCAGCACCTGACACTTCATGCACCGCTTTTACTGCCTTGTTGTCGCCTTGCGCCTGCGCCATCTCTTTTGCTGCTTCGACAAGCGCACGCGAAACTGGATGCAGTGAATGCTTAGCCATTGCACTAGCCAACTGCAAAGCCTGTTCTTTGCTAATGGTTTGATGCGTCGTAATAGAACTTACAGTCATCCGATCCAAAGTTAAAGTACCAGTTTTATCAAAAACGACCGTATCAACATTGGTCAGCGCCTCTAATGCTTGCATTCTGCGCACCAAAATACCAGAGCGTGCCAGCTTGCCAGACACCGTTAACATGGCCGCTGGTGTGGCTAACGATAAGGCACAAGGACATGTCACAATCAATACCGCAACCGCTGTCATTAAGGCGCGACTATGATCGACTTGCCATAAATAAAGCGCCGTACCCGCTGCAGCCAGTAAAACCATTATCAAAAATGGCTGTGCAATACGATCTGCCAACAAAGCCAGTCTTGGCTTATCGACCGATGCACGTTCCATCAATGCCACTATTTGTGCATAACGAGTACTATCACCGATTTTTTCTATACGCACTTGTACGGCAGTGCTTAAGTTATGACTGCCAGCAATCACCTGTGCCCCGTTGATTTTAGACACAGGTCGCGACTCCCCTGTTAATAACGATTCGTCAGCCTTGGTTTCTCCCAAAGTAATCGTGCCGTCGGCTGGAAAGGCTTCGCCTGGCAACACGCGCACTATATCGCCAACCATCAAGCGCCTCACAGCAACCCGCTCGGACTCCCCATTGGCGTTAAGGCGCTCTACACTACTCGGTAACCGCTGCATCAACACATCCAAGGCACCGGCTGTTTTATTCCGCATGCGCAATTCTATCCAACGCCCAGTAAGCAGAAAAAACACCAACATGGTCAAGGAATCAAAATAAACTTCTGAACCCCACCAGCCACTGGGCTCAAACGTTGCTGCAGAACTGACAAGAAACGCGATTAAAATGCCCAGCGAAACTGGAAAATCCATGCTAATTTGGCGTTGTTTAATATCGGTGAGTGCACTTTTAAAAAATGGTCCGCTAGAGAAAAGCATGACAGGCAGGGTCAACATCCATGAAGCCCAACGCATTAAGTTGAGTGTGTCTTGCGTCATTTCACCTGGACTAGCATAGTATGCTGGCATAGCATACATCATGACTTGCAACATGCAAAAACCAGCAACTAGTAAGCGCCAAAGCATTAGACGTTGGCTTTTGCGTCTATCATCACGCATCAAAGCATCTGCTGCTGGTAAACTACGATAACCAGCTTTGTTAATTGCTGTCATCCAAATAGACGGCTTGGTCTGTTCAGCCGACCACACCAATCGCGCTCGACCACTAGCGGCGCTCACGTCTACGCTAATAATGCCTGGCAACGCTTTAACGGCTTTTTCAACATTTAATGCACAAGACGCACAATGCATACCTTCAACGACCAAATGTGATTCCCATTGATCTGCACCATTGTCAAGTTTGTTGCTAAAATTAGACCACTCATCTGGCTCATCTAAGATAATCAGCTCTTTACTCGACTCACTGTTGACAGCCCTCGAGTTTTTCGATTTGTTGAATGTAACTGTTTGCATATTTAGCTCTGTAATTAGGTGTTCATCGATAACTTTGGTTCCCACATCTAACGTCATCAAAGATAATAAGATACAAAATCTTAGCACGTCTTGATTGAAATCAATTTTTGATGGCGTAGCCTACATCAATATCTCAATTTTCTTTCTAGCCGATTAATCTGGATACTAGCCCTAATTTACTTCAATCTCAGCTAGGGGTTCGCAGTACGCATTTGTGTACGCGGTTATCTCACAAATTGCTTTGAACGCTAGCACATCTAAAGCACAGCGACCAACCAGCCCTCCATCAATCTCAGGCATCATCATGAGAGAGCAAGCATTTTCAGGCGTCAAACTCCCTCCATAAATAATTCTCACGCTTTCTGCAAAGTCTGCATCATATTGCGCGAGGATTGTCCTAATAAAGTAATGCACTTTTTGTGCTTCTTCTGGTAAAGCTGTATGACCTGTTCCGATTGCCCAAACGGGCTCATATGCGATAACCAATCCCACCGCTTTTAGTCGCGCCAAACTGATAGCATCTAAATCAAATACCGCTAATATTTGCGCTTCAATGATGCTTTTTGTTTGCTCCAAATCATATTCGACCAACGTTTCTCCCACGCAATAAATAGGCGTTATCCCTGCATCCACCGCTCTTTTTATTCTTATCACAGCGGTTTGATTACTTTCATGACTATATGAACGTCGCTCAGAGTGTCCAATAATAACCAGTGAGCAGCCAAAATCAGCGATCATGCTAGCCGATACTGATGAAGTATAAGCACCACCAGTAAACTGGCTCACATTTTGTGCGCCCCATAAAATTGACGTATTAACTAAATTCCTCTGCGCTTGAAAAAGGTAGGGATAGGGTAAGCAAATACCGCAATCTATATTTTTTATCCCATTTAGTTGTGCCGCTATTTCAACCAGAAGCTTTTCATTTTCTGCTAAGTTGCCATGCAATTTCCAGTTGCCTACAACCAACTTCTTACGCATGTTCATCTCCCCTAGCAAATCAGTCCGTGCCAAAGGCTATTTATTGAGCTGCACCTGCGGCATCAAGTTTTGCGTAGAAATGTGCCATTTCTTCAATCGGAATCGCCTTTATTTGGCTAGCATGCCCTGCACTACCAAATGCTTCGAAACGTTCTTTGGCAACTTGCTGTGCGGCTAAAGTTGCTGCTTTAAAATATTGCCGTGGATCAAACACTGTCGGATGCTGTCCCATAAACTGCCGAATGGCTGCCGTCATCGCTAACCGAATATCCGTATCAATATTCACTTTTCTCACCCCGTGTTTAATCCCTTCTACAATCTGCGTAACAGGCACACCATAGGTTTCCTTAATCTCGCCACCATATTCACGAATCGTTGCTAGGCATGCTTGAGAAACACTAGACGCACCATGCATGACTAAATGCGTATTCGGTAAACGCTGATGAATGGCTTTGAGTCGATCGATTGACAGCACATCATCTGTAGGCGGACGACTAAATTTATAAGCGCCATGACTAGTGCCTATTGCAATGGCTAGTGCATCGACATGGGTTTCTTTAACAAACGCCTCTGCCTCTTCTGGGCTAGTCAACAACTGCTCTCGATTCAACACACCAGCTGCACCAATCCCATCTTCTTCACCAGCTTCACCAGTTTCTAATGAACCCAAACATCCCAACTCACCTTCAACAGAAATACCAACGGCATGTGCTAATGCTGTCACCTGCTTTGTTACTTCAACGTTATAGCGATAAGAGGCTGGCGTTTTACCATCAGCCTTCAGTGAACCATCCATCATCACGCTGGAAAATCCACTACGAATCGCTGTTAAACACACGGAGGCAGAAACCCCATGATCCTGATGCATACAAATGGGCAAATGCGGATACTGCTCTATTGCTGCTGCAATCATTTTGCGCAAAAAGACCTCGCCAGCATAATCACGTGCACCGACTGTCGCTTGTAAAATAACTGGACTATCAACAGCATTGGCGGCAAACAAAATCGCATGTATTTGTTCCATATTATTGACATTAAACGCTGGTAAGCCATAACTATATTCCGCCGCATGGTCAAGCAGTTGTCTTAATGTAATTAATGCCATTGAGTGCACTCCTTAGAGATAACGTATTTGATTATCCAAATTACCCGCAACCCCTAAATCACCTCAGTTATAGAACTGGCCTCATCAAACGCTCTGTAATACTGTTCCATTAAATCAACCTCTGCGCTAGAACCCAAAATAACTGGGATGCGTTGATGTATTTCAACTGGCATAACGTCTAATAAGTGCTGTCGACCAGTTGAGCATTTCCCCCCTGCTTGCTCCACTATAAATCCCATTGGATTTGCTTCATAAAGCAACCTTAAACGCCCTGCTTTTAGCGGTAGCTTGGCATCTTTCGGATATAAATAAATACCGCCACGGATGAGTATGCGATGCACATCAGCCACCATGCTGGCAACCCAGCGCATGTTAAAGTCCCGCGAGCGTATGCCACTACTTCCTGCTTTGCACTCTGCAATATATTGTTGTACTGGCGGTTCCCAAAAACGTTCATTACTCGCATTGATACTAAACTCAGAGGCCACTTCAGGTATCCGAACATCAGGGTGTGTTAATTTATAGTGGCCTGCTTCTCTATCAAAAGTGTAACAGTGCGTACCTTGTCCGACAGTAAGCACTAACATACTGCTGGGTCCATACAGTGCGTAGCCTGCTGCCAGTTGTGCACTCCCTTTTTGCAGATAATTTGCAGCTTCCATAGCTCGCTCTTCAGGTGCTTTCAAGATTGAAAAGATTGATCCAATCCCGCCGTTAACCGCAATATTAGAAGACCCATCAAGTGGGTCAAAATTGACTAAGAAAGGTGCATAGTTACCTTCTATGCGCAAATCCAATTCCCTATCCATTTCCTCCGAAACCAAACCAGCCACTAATTGCGTTGCCCTTAGATTTTCAATAAAGAGCGTATTACTTCGCATATCCAACTGTGTTTGCGTTTCACCGTGCATATTTTTACTGCTCGCTGTGATTAAGCCTTTCACTGTAGCTTTCGCAATCAATGTCGCAATCTCAATCGTGGCATCAGCGATAGCCTCTATTAACCTAGGCAATGTTTCAACAGTTGGCTGATTTGCCAACTGCTGAGAAAGATGCTCACGTAGACTGATATTTGAAGTGTTCATTATGTATACAATCAACCTCTATTTAAAACAAACGCATTTTAGAATGGACAATATAGTTACAAATGATGTTATTGTATACTTTAATATTTTATATGTTTATATTAAGTTTTTCTTATTATGAAGAATCTCACACTCCGTCAAATTAAAATTTTTCTTAGTGCTGCAACACACTTAAATTTCACGAGCGCCGCCAAAGAGCTGCATATCACCTCGCCAGCCGTTTCATTACAAATTAAGGAAATGGAACATGATATTGGCGTGAGATTGTTTGATAGAAACAATAAAAAAATCAGCTTAACTTCCGCTGGTGAATACTTTTTGGTTTATGCCAAACGCATCGTCAACACGCTTCATGAAGCTGAATTAATCATGGGAAAATTATATGGTACTGAATTTACTACACTCAAAATTGGATTAGTCAGTACTGCACAACACTTTCTACCACATTTACTTTCTGCCTTTAAAGCAGACTATCCAACCGTTCAAATTCGTATTGAAGTCCGCAACCGTCAGCAACTGATTCAGCTACTAAGAGAGGGTGATATTGATCTTGCTATTATGGGAAGACCACCTAAAGAAATTAACAACGACCTCGCACCAATTGCAAAACATCCGCATGGTTTTGTCGCCAGCCCCCAACATCCTCTCGCATCAGAAACTGATATTGACACAGCAGTATTAAATAGCTGTGAATTAATCTCTCGGGAAAAAGGTTCTGGCACACGCTTTATTATGGAAAAGTTCTTGTCTGAACATAATATTTCTCCATTAATTAGCATGGAAATGTCTAGCAATGAAACCATCAAACTGGCCGTCACAGCCAACTTAGGCATCTCTTTTATGTCACTACACACAGTAGCAGAAGAGATTAAAACAAAAAAAATCATTGTCTTAGATATACAAGATACCCCAGTCATCCGAGCTTGGCATGTCGTTTCACTTAATAACCGCCTCACTTCAATAATGGCCAAAAACTTTCAAACATTCATGCAAAATAAAGGGGGGGAAATTATTAGCAACTTTGCTTAAGCAATGCATTTACCTGTTAATTGTTGCAGTTTTTGAAACTTTTTTGATTTATAGCAAGTATAAAGTATCAAAAAATATTACGCTTCTTGTCTATTATTCATCAAGTAGTTAATTGACAAGAAGTAATCTATGTTCGACATTTTAATCGTAGGTGCGGGCCCAGCAGGACTAAGTCTTGCAAAGTTACTATCAGGCCAAGGCCGTAAAATTGTGCTATTAGAGCGCCAGTCATTGGCCCCCATAAAGACCTCTGCTTTTGATGGGCGTGAAATTGCCTTAACACAACACTCTTTTACACTGCTAAACGAAATGGGCGCTGTGTCACATTTTCAAGAGGGTGAATATACTGCTTTACAGGCGGCTACTGTACGCAACGGCAATTCGAAATACAGTCTAGATTTTGTGCCCCCAATAGCATGTGAGAAAGGTTTGGGGTTTATGGTCTCCAATCACGTCATCCGCCGCAGCTTATATGAAACAATAAGAAACCTTCCCGATGTCACGCTCTTTACGGATGAAGTACTGCAAAACATTACTCATCACGCCGATTATATCCAAATCAAGACAGCCAGCGGAATAGCAATCAAAAGCCGCTTATTGGTTGCTGCTGACAACCGCTTTTCTACCACACGTAAACAAATGGGTATTGGTGCCAGAATGACCGATTTTGGTCGAAGCATGTTGGTTTGTCGCATGTCACATACACTCCCACATGACAATACCGCTTATGAACTTTTTGATATTGGACAAACGATGGCCCTCCTTCCACTTGCTGGAAATTGTTCTTCTGTCGTGATTACCTTACCAACACTAGAAACCGAAGCGTTGATTGGCTTGGACGCTACCGCTTTTACTTACGCGATTGAGCAACGCCTGCGTTATCAATTTGGTGACATGCAGTTAGTTAGTGATCGCTTCGCATATCCACTTGTTGCGACTTATGCCGATCGATTTATTAAAGATCGTTTTGCATTAATCGGCGACGCCGCTGTCGGCATGCATCCTGTCACTGCACATGGCTTTAATTTGGGGTTACTAGGGGCAGAAACGCTTGCTAATCAAATCGCGAATGTCAGTGATGTCGGTGCGAAAAAGGCACTGATTAATTTTGAATATCGACATAAACGTGCGACCTTACCTCTATATATCGGCACTAATGCAATAGCTAAATTGTATGCAGATGATCGCCGGCCTGCTCGTGTGGCTAGAAACGCTGGATTAAGAATCGCGAATCTATTAAAACCAGCTAAGCACAACATAGTCAAACGTCTGATGAGCGCTTAATCGTATCGTAATCAACTAATTTATGAGTGAAGATTAACTCGCGTCGGTTGGTGGTGCTAAATCCTCAGGTCGAATATTTTGTACCACCGCCTTTTGCAAAATCATCGTATTTGGGTAAGAAATAAGCTGCCCTTCTCTTTTAATTAACACATGAAAAAGCGAAATTTCCTCAATCACACCGCTTATATCCGCCTCTTTATCAACGACAATAATATAGTCACCAACCCGATATGGAAAACCAAAAAAGATAATCAGACTAGCGGTGATATTACTTAAAATAGACCACTGCGCAAACAGCGCGACACCCAATACTGCAAAAATTGAAGAAATAAAAATCAATACTTGCGAATATTCAATACTTAAAAACATGACCAATATTGCTAGGTAGAAAAACAACAAAGCAATATGAATCGTCTTTTTAATATATTTCATGCGATAAATACTGACCGATTTACCAAAGCCTGATTTGTCGACCAAGATTGTTGATAGCTTGATGCTAATCAATAACGCGATGATGATGCCTATTGCAATGATTAATTTCATTTATGTACCTCTACTCACTCCATTGTTGATTCGTTTCTATGATGACACAACAAAGGTCCACGCTACAATTCGACTTTGTTTTTGACCTTGCTGCATTGCTATTGTTCTAACCTCTTGCGCGCCCACATTTTTCAATGTTCGATAAACGCTGGGTAATGTGGTCGCTTTTGAAACCAATGTGGTAAACCACTGACATTGTTTTGCAAATGGTTTGCTTTCCTTAATCATTGCGATGACAAACGCCTGTTCGCCACCTTGATAAATCAGCTCGTTACTTTGCCCGCCAAAGTTCAATACTGTTTTATCCGCTTTACCAAGGCCACGCCATTTACGCTGCGTACCCATTTGCGCTTCTGCTAAAGAAGCATGAAAAGGTGGGTTGCACATGGTGAGCGCGTAACGGTCATTAGGTTGAATGATACCGTTAAAAAAGTGATATTGATTACGTTGCAGCCGCAGTTCAATCATGGCATTTAATCCGTTCGCATCAACAATTTTTTGCGCATTATTGATGGCTTTTTCATCAATATCCGCACCTACAAACTGCCAACCATAATGATATTGACCAATTATTGGATAAATCATATTTGCGCCCACACCAATATCTAATACGCGGATAGGCTGATTTTCAATATGACTTTCCGCTAACAAATCAGCAAGATAATGTACATAATCTGCCCGCCCTGGAATGGGTGGACACAGATAGTGCGGCGGAATATCCCAAGCAGATACTGCATAATATTGTTTAAGCAACGCTTGATTCAATGCTTTTACCGCTGGCGGGTGAGAAAAATCAATTGATGTATCGCCAAATTTGTTTGGGTTCACATACGATTTTAACGCCGCATTCGCCGCTATTAATCTGTCAAAATCGTAACGACCGCGATGTTGATTACGTGGATGTAATGTGGCTTTTGTTAACACAGGCTTCAATATCGTTAGCCCTGCTGTGGCGCTCTCACTTTTTCATAAGCGGCTAATAATTGTTGATGCATGTTGCTACCTTCATAATTCACACCCAAATTATTCAAACCAAAATATTGGGTTTCTTGATTAAATAAACTGAGCGCTTGCTGCAAGGTGGCTTCGCCATACATCAACGCCAAGTTAGCCTCAAATAGACCAATGTCGCCACTTTCTGTTTCTTGGGCAATTTGCACAAGGTCGGCTATGCAGCTATACACTTTCAATCGAGCCGTTGGTAAATCATTAATCTGCGCAATCCATTCGCAACCGTCTAAGATTTCATCCACATCACCCGCTGCAATGGCGGCTAACGTTTTCAATTCGCCAATACGCAAATCTTGCCATGGCGTATTCGCTTCGGCACACAATCCAATCAAAATATAAACATGCAAATCATCTTGGAAATTAATATCCATCAGCAGTGCTAATAATTCAGCAGATTCTGCAGTTGTTAAATCTTGCAAGCGCTGTGCATAAGGACGCACTTGATTGCCAACGGTGTTGTTTTGCCATTCCAATTCTTCCACTGGATAAATCTCGCTCATCCCAGGCACAAAAATACGGCAAGAATAAACGCCTAAATGCTCAAAGTCCGCAATGTATAAATCGTGACCACTGCCCTGAATTTTATTAACGCTCCAGTGATAATCTTCTTCCGTAGTCGTACCAAAGTTCCAGTCAACAAAGTCATAATCTGGTGTGCTGCGTAAAAATTCCCAGCTAATGACCCCACTAGAATCAACAAAGTGAATTTCTAAGTTCTGCGCATCTGCAATTTCTTCCATATCAAAGCCAGGTTTTACAAAGCCCGTTAAACTATCTAAAGCACGGCCTTGAATAAGCTCGGTGAGTGAGCGCTCCAATGCCACTTCAAAACGTGGATGTGCGCCAAAACTAGCAAAACAACCTTGATCTTGTGGATGCAATAAAGTCACATTCATCACCGGATATTCGCCACCCAGCGAAGCATCTTTAACCAAAATACCATAACCAGCATCACGCAAACCCTTTATCCCTGCTGCGATACGAGGATAGCGAGCAATCACTTCTTCAGGCACATCTGGCAAACAAATACCTTCTGCAATGATTCTATTCTTGATGTTACGCTCAAATATTTCAGCCAGTGCTTGGGTACGCGCTTCCATCATGGTGTTACCAGCGCTCATACCGTTGCTGACATAAATATTGCCAATTAAATTCACTGGAAACAACACTGTTTTTCCATCACGCAAACGGGTATAAGGAATGGTACAAATACCGCGCTCACTGTTCCCAGAGTTCAAATCAATCAATTGACTAGCTGGTGTTGTCCCTTCTGGATTATAGAATTGTTGTAATTCTGGCGTCAAAATCTCACGCGGCCATGCATCACCTTGGACAGGAAACCATTGTTCATTTGGATAATGTACCCAATCCGCATTGGCAATGGTCTCGCCTAGATAAAAATCAGTCCATAAATAATTAGTGCCAAGGCGCTCAAAAAATTCACCCAATGCACTGGCTCGTGCAGCGAGTTGCGAAGCGCCTTTACCATTGGTAAATAGACGCGGACAATCACGATTAGTAATATGCACAGACCAAATACCTTCAACTTCATTGAGCCATGATTTTTCTTCTACATAAATACCCAGTGCTTCCAGCTTGCTTTGCAATGTAGAGATGGAAGATTCTAAAGAGGCATCTTTACTGGGGATAAAGGTTTCATTTGTTGATTGAGTCATGGCGTGATTATTAAAGTCAGCAAAAGCCACAGCATAGCATGGGAGTGATGGGTATTTATAGAATACAAAGTGAACATCCGTAAAATTCTACTGGTCATATTTGCATAAAAAGGTAATGATTATAGTCATCACCCTTTTGGTGTGTTATCTATTTTAGGAGAGTAATCATGTCTGCACATACTTATAA
>JBFJJY010000005.1:0-16422 GCA_041612055.1 Methylophilaceae bacterium
CCATAAAAGCTAGCCTTTGTTGCTTATAGATTTCTCACTTATCGCACCTTCGTCATAGTAACACTTTTTCTATACCGCCTTTGTTGGCTTTTTCGATGTAATCCTGCATCCAATCTTCACCTAGAATATGTTTTGCCATTTCAACGACAATATAATCCGCTTCGATACCTGTATCGTCACCATAACGCGATAAGCCTTGCAAACAACTAGGGCAACTAGTTAGAATTTTCACCGCTTGCTCAGGCTTACCCACAGTTAAACCCATCTTCTGCATGCCTTTTTCCAACTCTTCTTGCTTACGGAATTTAACCTGTGTTGCAATATCGGGACGCGCAGCTGCAAACGTACCACTCTCTCCACAACAACGGTCATTTAGCTCAACCTCTTGCCCCATTAACTGATTAGTCACTTCCAATGGTTTATAGGTCTTCATTGGGCTATGACATGGATCGTGATACATATAACGTGTCCCTGTAATATTAGAGAGCTTCTGATCTTTTTCCATTAGATATTCATGAATATCTAATAAACGACAACCTGGGAAAATTTTCTCAAACTCATACTTTTGCAACTGATCCATACAAGTACCGCAAGACACAATCACCGTTTTAATATCGAGGTAATTCAATGTGTTAGCAACACGATGGAACAGCACACGATTATCGGCTGTTATCTCTTGGCCTTTATCATGATTGCCACTGGCCGTTTGCGGATAACCACAACACAAATAACCCGGCGGTAATACCGTAATCGCGCCAACCTCATATAACATCGCTTGCGTTGCTAAGCCGACATTCGAAAATAGTCGCTCAGAACCGCAGCCAGGGAAATAGAACACTGCATCAGAATCTTCTGTCACTTTTGCTGGGTTGCGAATCACAGGAATCATGGTGTCGTCCTCTACACCTAACATGGCGCGTGAAGTTTTAGACTGCATTTTTTTCGGCATTGGTCGATTAATAAAATGAATCACCTGCGCTTTAATTTCCGCCTTGCCAACTGTTGATGGTGGCGCTTTTTTATATTTCAACAAACCAAACCGCTTTGCCAAAGCATTTGCAATATTAATGGCCTTGTAACCCATACCAATCATGGTTGCACGCAAGAATTTAATGGTCGCCGGATCTTTTGCGTTAAGGTACATCATGCCCGCTGCGGTACCAGGATTAAATTTCTTTTTGCCTTGCTCTCTGAGCAAGTTGCGCATTTTGATGGAAACATCACCAAAATCAATATCAACAGGACAAGGTTTTTCACAGCGATGACAAACCGTACAGTGATCTGCCACATCATTAAATTCATCAAAGTGCTTGAGTGAAATACCGCGACGCGTTTGTTCTTCGTATAAGAACGCTTCAATCAGTAACGAAGTGCCTAAAATCTTATTGCGTGGAGAGTATAACAAGTTAGCCCGCGGCACATGTGTCGAACAGACAGGTTTACATTTACCACAACGTAAGCAATCAGAAATATCATCGGCAATCTCGCCCATGGCAGATTGCTCCATAATAATCGACTCTTGCTCCAATAAGCCAAAGCTTGGCGTATAGGCATTTTCTAAGCCAGAACCATGCAGTAATTTACCTTTGTTAAAGTGTCCATTTGGATCCACTTTATTTTTATACTTGGTAAAAGTATCAATGGTTTCTTGATCCAAGAACTCCATTTTGGTAATGCCAATACCATGCTCACCTGAAATCACACCATTGAGTTTTCTGGCTAGCGCCATGACGCGGACGACCGCACCATGCACTTCTTGCATCATGTCGTAATCATCAGAATTCACAGGGATATTGGTATGGACGTTACCATCGCCAGCATGCATATGCAGCGCAATAAACACACGGCTTTTCAATACCTTTTTGTGAATTACATCCAGTGCATCAATGATTTTTTGATATTCACGGCCCGCAAAAATATCACCTAACGGTTGCTTTAATTCTCGCTTCCAAGACACTCGCAAATCGTAAGACTGTACCGCTTCAAATACGGTTGCATGTTGTCCAAATTGCTCACCTACAGAACCTAAGGCGACTAATGGCTCATCTAATGTATTTAAAATCAGACGCCATTGCATCCGCATATCGCGCACTAATTGCAATGCTAACACTTGCTTAGATTTAACGCCCTCTGGATCGGTATTGCCATCTTCATCCGCTTGCAGAGGCAAATCAGCTTCCAGAAAATGCTCTAATGCATCAATCAATTTCAGCTTATTATTAATAGAAAGCTCAATATTAATGCGTTCAATTCCATCGGAATATTCACCTAGTTGCGGCAATGGAATCACCACATCTTCGTTAATCTTAAAGGCATTGGTATGTTTAGCAATCGCTGCTGTGCGCGAGCGATCTAACCAGAATTTTTTACGCGCTTCTGCTGAAACCGCAATAAACCCTTCTCCATCTCGCGCATTACACATCCGCACCATGGCAGAAGCCACTTCACCAACCGCATTTTCATCATCAGAAGCAATATCGGCGAGCAAGACCATTTTTGGGCGTTGTTGACGCGCGGCTTTGGTGGCATAACCAACCGCTTTAATATAACGCTCATCTAAATGCTCTAGTCCAGCCATCACTACCGCAGGATTTTGTTTAGCAGTCGCGTCTAAATGGTCTTTAATCTCTACAATAGCAGGCACCGCCTTGGAAACATGTCCAAAGAACTCAAGTGCAATTGTCCGCACATGTTTAGGCATGCGATGTAAAATAAAAGTTGCTGATGTAATCAAACCATCACAACCTTCTTTTTGCACGCCAGGCAAGCCTGATAAAAACTTATCGGTTACATCTTTACCCAAGCCAACCTTACGGAAACTAGGACCTGGAATTTCAATAATTTCAGGCTCAGCAATGAGATTCTTTCTATCAATGTCATAGCGGCTAATTTTGAAGCGCGCCATCGGAATATCATGGATTTTGCCTAAATTATGATCTAAACGCTCAATTTCCATCCATGTAGAATCGGGCGTTACCATACGCCATGAAGCCAAGTTATCTAAAGCGGTACCCCAAAGCACGGCTTTTTTACCACCCGCATTTACAGCTACGTTACCACCAATACAACAAGCATCGGCAGATGTTGGGTCACAAGCAAACTCTAGCCCAGCCTCAGAAGCCGCCTCCATTGCGCGACGCGTGACTACACCTGCACCACACTCTATCGTAGGGACTTGATGCGAAACACCGGGTAAGGTACGCATTTGCACACCGGTATGTTGATCCAATTTTTCTGTATTGATAACAGCTGATAGCGGCGTTAATGGCACTGCACCACCAGTGTAACCAGTACCGCCTCCACGTGGAATGACTGTTAACCCAAGCTCAATACAAATGCGAATGAGATGCGCAATTTCTGCTTCAGTATCAGGTGTTAACACTAAGAATGGGTACTCAACACGCCAATCTGTCGCATCGGTTACGTGCGAAACACGCGCTAAACCATCAAACTGGATATTATCTTTTCGCGTATATTTACTGAGTTTGCTCAGTGCTTTTTTGCGCAAATCATAAGTTTGTCGAAAATCATCAGCAAACTTATCAATCGCCACTTTTGCCGCCACTACTAACTTTTCTACTTGTGCATTACCACTTCTTCGCTCATCAATTGCATTGATACGATGATTTAAAGCTTCTATCAGCGCGGCACGACGTTTAGGATTGTCTAGCAAATCATCCTGTAGATAAGGATTGCGACTGACCACCCATAGATCGCCCAAGACTTCAAACAACATACGAGCGCTTCTACCTGTTTTACGCTCAGTACGCAGTGTTTGTAGCGTGTGCCACATCTCTTCCCCTAAGAACCGAATAACGATTTCTCGGTCCGAAAAAGAAGTATAGTTGTATGGAATTTCACGCAAACGCGTTGGTGTGTTTGGGTTAGCTTTCAATAGCTCAGGAGATATAGGTGCGTTCATTAAAAAATCATCATAAACAAAACGCGATTATATCACGTGGGAATGCACACAAAAACTGCAAGCTAGTTGTGGTTATTCGCACAACACAAGTGAAAAACGTTACAATCAGATGATGCCTATTTTTAGAAAAATAATGATTGTCTCTGCGCTATTGATGCTTGTCGCATCGATTGCCTATACGGTATTGCAGCAATCTAAAGTCAGCAGTGTGGTATTCACTACAATTAAGGGTGAAACGATTAGTATGTCATCCTTAAAAGGCAAGGTGGTGTTAGTCAATTTTTGGGCGACTGACTGCAAAAGTTGCGTTAATGAAATGCCTGATTTAATCAAAACTTATTATCAATATCAGCCGCGAGGGTTTGAAATTATTGCCGTTGCCATGCCATATGATCCTCCAGCACAAGTGGTCAATTTTTCTTCACAAAAGGCGCTGCCCTTCGCTGTCGTCCATGACAGCTATGCAGAAATCACTCAAAAATTTGGCGATGTCAAATTGACGCCAACTGCTTATATCTACAATAAAGATGGTAAACGCATCCAACGTGCAGTTGGCAGTTTAAATTTCAATAAATTACATGCACTTCTAGAAGAGGAACTAAGCTAATGTTGTGGATAAAAGCTTTTCATATTATTTTTGTGACCAGTTGGTTTGCTGGCTTATTTTACTTACCGCGTATTTTTGTTAACCATGCTATGGAAACCAACCCAGACGCCATGCAGCGATTAGCCATTATGGAACAAAAGCTATATCGGTTTATGCTACCTTTGGCTGTGCTCGCATTGGTTTTCGGCTTATGGCTATGGATAGGATACGAGATAAGCGGCAAATGGATGCACCCAAAACTGACGCTAGTGGTTGGTCTTATTGCTTATCATGCTTATTGCGGCAAAATCATCCGTGATTTCAAAGCTGGCTTAAATAAGCGTAGCCATCTTTGGTTTCGTTGGTTTAACGAACTACCCGTCCTTGCTTTAAGCGCTATTGTTATTTTAGTGGTTGTTAAACCTTTTTAAGGATTGTAAACCGATGGATATTCTGCACTCAAGTTGGTTAATACAAATGCTTAAAAAAGCGGGCAATACGCCACAAGCGCGCCTATTAAGCTTGTTTGACATCCTTAATGACTGGACAGAAGCGCCAGGAATTGAAACAACACTGAGCCGGAGCACTGAGACAAATGATGGCACACCACTCAAAACCTACTTGAGCCTAGAAGCGGCAAAAGCAGGTGCTGCCTTGCCTGAAATGCTCGCAACACAACTTTACTTTATGGCGTTATCAGCCATGCAAGAAAAGCTAGCAAGCCATAATCCCGCAGGGCTTATTCATGCCAAAAGCGCAGCAGAAGCTTTACTCACCGCCCAAACAAAAAAAGAGTTCCATATTTCACGCACATCAGCTTATGCCATTGCGGCAAGCTTTGTTGGATTTCTGGTTGCAGGAAGTTTGTTTTTTCTTTATAAACCAACAGTCGAAGCACCTGCTCAAGTGGCAACAATAACTTCGACCCCGTCATTTCAATCGACAACAACAATAGCATCTCCAGAAAGTACTGCTTACCTTATGTCACAAATTGAGCAGATGCGAAGTGGTAATTGCCGCTTAATTGAAGCAATTCAATTACCAGATAAATACAAAGCAGTTTATTTTAAAAACATCGTTGCAGGTCAAATTTCCACCGACCCTGAAGATCAAATATTGGTTAAAGAGTTACTAGAACAGATTCAATGCAACTACTCACCAATGTTGATGAAAAAATCCACGTAAGGGTTTAAAAGCAATAAAAAAGCCCGTTTTTTCAAACGAGCTTTTTTATGGACGATCCAATGACTACTCTGTGATTTTTTTCAAGTGATCTAGTCCACCGCGACAAACAGACTGTATTGTCGTCATTGCAGTTTCATCATCTTTACCTTTTGCTGGGCTTGCTGACATATCCTTGCGTTTAAAATTACCTTGCCAAATCACTTCTGAACCAGTACTGGTTGGCAACACCTGAATCGTTGAGGCATAACCACTCACTGGCAATACGCCTTTATTAATCACATATGAATAGGTATTAGCTGCAGGATTATAAGCAGTCAATGTTTCTTGAATAGTCCCACCATCTTGCAACGTTAATAATCGCACCGCCCTTACTTGATTATTCGTGCCTTCAATGATTTCGGTTTTTGCAACTGCTGGATGCCAAGCACCCAAGTCGCCAAAGTCATTCACTTTGGCCCAAACCAAATCCGCTGGCGCATTAATCGCCACCGTTTCTACAACTGACAACGTACTAACCTCATTCACATTGCTTTTACTCGCACATGCACTCAAAGCGACTACACTTGCGACTACTACTATATTGGCTAAACATTTCATTTCTTGTCTCCTCATCAATTGATGGAAATATACTATACCGTTCTGTATATAAAAAGAGCAATCAACTCCTGTGTAATCAGTAAATATCTCTAGGAAAAATGGGAAAATTTCCCAACATTTATCATAAAACAGTACAACTCTGTATACATATATACACCCCTTTATCATCTCGTGATATACTTATTTCCAATGAGCACGCTAAGAGACAAAATACTGAATACAGCTACTGATTTATTTCAGACGCGGGGTATTAACTCGACCGGCGTTGATACGATTGTTGCTGTTGCTGGCACAACAAAAATGACGCTTTACAAATACTTCCACACTAAAGAAGGCCTTATTTTAGAAGTGCTCAATAAAAGCCAACAAGATTTTCAAAGTTGGCTAGATAATAAATTAAACACTAACAGCAAAGCACCCGCCGATAAAATTAAACAACTGTTTGATTTTATTGAGGAATGGATTACTTCACCCAGTTTTTTGGGAATGGGTTTTATTAAAGCATCGGCAGAGTTTCCGAATGAAGAAAACCCTATTCATCAACTGTCTTCCAAACAGTCGCGTGAGTTCAGGCAATTCATCAGTAAACTAGCGAGTGAAGCTAATATTAAAGATGCAGATGGTCTTGCTTTACAACTATCATTATTGTTTGAAGGCGCTGTTCAAGCAGAGCAAATGAAACGCGGTTCTGGTGCTATCAAATATGCCAAAAAAGCAGCCAAACTGCTTATTGATGGCGCAATCAATCAATAGCAATCAAATAGCGATATATAGTTTTAACTTGCAATGACTACCATTGCTACAAGATAATGTTGTTTTAATTCATTTCAAACATTATTTTATGCAAACACTTATCTGCGGCTCTCTCGCTTTTGACACCATCATGGTGTTCCAAGATCAATTCAAAAACCATATCTTACCTGACCAAATTCATAAACTGAGCGTTGCTTTTTTTGTGCCAGAAATGCGTAAAGAGTTTGGCGGTACTGCAGGTAACATTGCATACAACCTACAACTACTAGAAGGCGAACCACTTATCATGGCAACAGTGGGTGAAGATTTTGCAAACTACCAAGCATGGATGGATGAGAATAAATTATCGAATCAACATATCAAAACGATTCCAAATAGTTTTACTGCGCAAGCTTTTATCACAACAGACCTAGACGACAATCAAATTACCGCTTTCCACCCTGGTGCAATGATGGAATCGCATCAAAATAGCGTTAAAGACACAAATGATGTGACATTAGCGATTATCGCACCTGATGGTCGAGATGGCATGTTTCAACACGCGCAAGAGTGTTTTGATGCCAACATTCCATTTATGTTCGATCCTGGCCAAGGCTTGCCTATGTTTAATGGTGATGAGCTGTTACATTTCATCAATATGGCCACTTATCTTGCAGTGAACGACTATGAAGCACAAGTACTTCAAGAAAAAACTGGTCTGACTTTAGCGCAAATCGCTGAAAAAGTAGAGGCACTGATTGTCACCTTAGGCGCAGAAGGCTCTCATATTTATGCTGATGGTCAACGTTACGAGATTCCAAGCGTTAAAGCCAAAGCGGTTGTTGATCCAACTGGTTGTGGTGACGCCTATCGAGCAGGCTTGCTCTATGGCATTGCGAGAAAATGGGATTGGGTGACTTGCGGTAGATTAGCGGCGACGATGGGTTCAATTAAAATTGCTAGCCGTGGCGGTCAAAATCACAAACCAAGTCGTGAAGAAATAGAGAACATTTATAGCCAAGCACTGGTCAAAGAAGTTGTAACGCAACCGTAAGCAACATCACTTTTTTATATTGTTAAATTGATAGGAAAAATCATGAGATTCTCCACATTAATCCTTATTACTACCTTATCTTTATTTGTCGCAGCTTGTGCGAGTTCAAATTCAGGTAGCGTCTATAAGCGTGATGATGCACGTAAGGTCCAAACTGTTAAAACAGGTATCGTCGAGAGCGTGCGCACTGTTAAGTTGGAAGGCACAAAATCTCCTGTCGGTACGGTTGCTGGCGGCGCAATTGGCGGTATTGCTGGTAGTTCAGTTGGCGGCGGCAGAGGCAGCGCTATTGCTGCGGTGATTGGCGCTGTTGCAGGCGGCCTTGCAGGTTCAGCAATAGAAGAAGGTGTAACACGTAAAGATGCGCTAGAAATCACAGTAAAAGTTGATGGCGGTGGATTGATTGCAATTGTTCAAGAAGCTGATGAGCAATTTAATCCAGGCGATAAGGTACGTATTGTTGAGGGTGGCGGCACTTCTCGAGTAAGCCATTAATCGTTGCCGTCATAAAATCGTCATCTGACTTTAATCTAACAGTCATCTGAATCACATATTATCTTTCCTTACTAAAGGAGAGATAATATGATGCTCAAGCAAGTAGCAGTTCAACAAAATCTATCGCCATCAAGACCTAACCTACAAGTATCCCTTGCTAGAAATCCAAATGAAGTTAAAGAAGCACAGCGCCTGCGTTACAAAGTGTTTGCAGAAGAAATGGGCGCAAGAATTACCGGCAACAATGGTCTTGATATTGATGGATTTGATGCTTTTTGTGATCATCTGCTTGTGCGCGATACCAATACACAACAGGTTATCGGCACTTATCGTATCCTAAGCCCTAAACAAGCTAATGAGGCGGGAAGTTATTATTCGTCAGGTGAGTTTGATTTAAGCCGTATTAATCATTTACTTGGCAACACAGTAGAAGTCGGGCGTGCTTGTGTACACCGAGACTACAGAAGCGGTGGCACTATTACATTGCTGTGGGCTGGCTTAGCTAAATACATGCTAAAACATGGCTACGAGCACATGATTGGCTGTGCGAGCATTCCAATGAATGATGGCGGCCATGCAGCTGCTTCCATTTATCACCACCTCAAAGATAAGCACTCATGCCCCGTCGAATATCGTGTATTCCCACACGTGCATCTACCAATTGAATCACTCAATAATGATATGCAAGTTGATTGTCCGCCACTGATTAAGGGCTATTTGAGACTAGGTGCCAAAATTTGTGGGGAGCCTGCATGGGATAGCTATTTCAATACAGCGGATATACTGGTAATGTTATCGATGTCTGATATTAATAAGAAATACGCAGCTCATTTTTTAAGATAACATTTGCAAAAAACCAACTCCTTTATTATTGGCTATCGCATTTTTCGTATACTGACTCACACGTTGCTCGGTATATTAATTATTGCCGTCAGCTGGCCTTTTTCGGAAGAAAAGACTAGAACAACACTGACCAAATGGTGGTGTCGTCGGCTATTAAAGTGCTTCAACATTAGGGTTATCTCCTTTGGCGAATTACCTGCAGTAAATGCAAGTAACAATATGTTTTTATGTAACCATGTTTCGTGGGCTGATATCTATGCATTGAACAGTGTTCTGCCGCTACAATTTATTGCCAAATCCGACATCAATCATTGGCCGATTCTTGGCTATCTTGTTAGGAAGTCAGGCACTATTTTTATCAATAGAAGCAGTCGAAAAGATACTTCTCGTATTGTAGAAACAACAACGAAACGCTTGCTTGCAGGGGCTAATGTTGGCTTTTTTCCAGAAGGCACGACCACAGATGGCACCACGCTCGCACCATTCAAAAGTAGTATTGTTCAAGCGGCGATTAATGCAAAGGCCAAGTTGCATCCCGTTGCTATCCGTTATCCGTTGGCAACTGGCGACATTAATACTGCAATGGCTTATGCAGGAGAGACCACGCTAGCTGAGTCAATGATGAATGTGTTGAGGCAAAAAGAGCCGATGGTTGAACTCCACTATTTAATGCCGATTGATGCCCAATCAGATAATAGACAACAACTAACACAGTTAGCGTTTGAAGGCATCGCAAAAGCACTCAACCCTAACGTTTAGGTTTCTGCGGTTTATCTTTTTTCTTAGAAGCGACTTGTGTCACTTGCTTCGTTTCAAGGCACATCGCTGTCAGCTTACCACCCCATAAACAACCTGTATCTAACGCATAAACATTTTGTGATTGATATAAGCCTAATGCAGACCAGTGACCTACGATGATTGCCTGATTTTGAGTAACACGATGAGGCAAATCAAACCAAGGCATCAACCCCTTCGGCACATCAGCTAATTCACCTTTAAAGCTAAAGTCTAACGCACCGTCTATGCTACAAACACGCATGCGTGTCATCACATTGGTAATAACACGCAAACGATCATAACCGCGCAAATCCTCGCGCCAGATATTCGGGGTGTTCCCGTACATGTTCAATAAGAAATCCACATAGTCATTGCCTCGCAATGCGGCTTCTACTTCTTGAGCATAATCTAATGCCTGATTGACTTCCCATTGCGGCAACAGCCCTGCATGCACCATCACGTAGTCTTCATTTGCAACCATGAGCGGTTGATGCCGCAACCAAGTTAAAAGCACATCAGCATCTGGCGCATCTAGAATATGCTGTAAGGTGTCGCTTCGGCTAGGCTTACGAATATCATGCGCCACTGCAATTGCATGCAAATCATGATTACCTAATACTGTTTGAATACGATCTCGATGCTGGTAGCACCATCGCAACACCTCAAGCGACCCGCCACCACGATTGATCAAATCACCAACCAACCACAACTGATCTGACTTGACGTCAAAGGCGATTCGTTGCAACAATGCTTGAAAGGCATGATAACAACCTTGGATGTCGCCTATTGCATACGTTGCCATCAGCGCATCCTTAACAAAACGAATGGGGTTTGTTTATATATTACTCAGCTGCAGGTGTTTCCGCTGCATCAGCTGCTTCAGATGTAGCCTCAGATTCAACTGGTTCAGGCGCTGTGAAATTTGCACCTGCACCATTGGCCATATATGCAACGGCTTTCGCAATATCATTGTCGCTGAGATCTGGATTACCGCCTCGTGCTGGCATCATCCTAATTCCTTCGATAGCATGCTTAGTCAATGTTTCATAACCTTGTGCAATACGTGCTGACCAAGCGCCAGCGTCTCCTAGCTTAGGTGATTCCATCATGCCAGTAGCATGACAAGCGGCGCATGATTGATTCACGATTTCTTCACCAGTTCTCTCTACTTTAGGACCACTATCCATAGCAACCTCAACTACCGCTAATGGTTTAATATTATTCAGCACTTCAGCTCTATCGGCTGATTTGTCTGCTACATTTTTAGGCGCCTCAGGCGGTTGAGTCACCATATAAAGTACAAAAATGGGGCCAATAATGCCGCCCAATACAATAACAATTTTTTGCATCAAGCTGGCATTTGATGATGTGTGTGTTTCGTTGCTCATGATGAATAACCTATCTTAGTTGAATGAAATCATTATACCAGCAACTTCAGCTCATCAACATCCAAGAAAAACACTCTCCATTAAGATATCAACTCAGTTATGTAAGGCGGAAAGTAGTCAGTTGCCCTTCTAATTTAAGCAAGAACAAACCGATTGAGACAAGCACCAGCCGCTTTGCTATAATCCGCCACAGGCGCCCGTAGCTCAGTTGGATAGAGTGTTGGTTTCCGAAGCCAAAGGTCGTGGGTTCGACTCCCGCCGGGCGCGCCAAAAATACCATCCCTCTGCCTTTAATACCTTATTATATTAGGTAGTGATGTTGACATAAGTAGACGAATAGAACCTGCCCGACTTATTTACTTTCTAGATTTAATTAGCGGCTTATTACCGCATATTTGAAGCTTTTTTAAAAAGCCTCAAATTAGTACGGTAATATCAATAAGTAATGATCAAGTACCAATGCAAAAAACAATAGCATTAAGTATAGGATTGAATATTTAAAAGTCGTTTTAGCCAGCGCGTCAGAGTATTTTCGATACAGTTTAATGGTATACATCACAAAAACAGCATCTAATAAAACCACAGACACAAGGTAAATCATGCCACTCATCCGCATAGCAAATGGAATTAAAGTGACAGCAACCAAAATGATCGTGTAGAGCAAAATATGTAGCCTAGTGTACATTTCTCCATGGGTAACAGGCAACATTGGTAAACCAGATTTCGCATACTCTTCGCGCCGGTACAAAGCCAATGCCCAGAAATGTGGCGGCGTCCAAGCAAAAATAATTAATACCAATATCCATGCTTCAGCAGAAACAGTGCCTGTTACAGCAGCCCAACCTAGTGCTGGCGGCATGGCGCCAGATAAGCCACCAATCACAATATTAAGTGGCGTTGCTGGCTTAAGAAAAATCGTATAAATCACGGCATAGCCAATGAATGTTGCAAAGGTCAACCACATCGTAAGCGGATTGATAAAGAAATATAAAATACTTAAACCAATTAGCGCAACGACTGTGGCAAATATAAATGTCTGTTTTGAGTTAATTTGCCCTGTTGGTAAAGGACGTCCTCTTGTTCGTGCCATTTTTGCATCAATCTTTTGCTCAACGAGATGATTAAATGCTGCTGCGGCGCCTGATGCCATTGCGATGCCGATGGTTGCAGGAATTAAAATAGATAACGGCACCATTCCTGGCGTAGCCAGAAACATCCCAATAATGGCGGTAAATACAATCAATGCAGTCACACGCGGTTTGCATAATGCAAAGAAGCTGTTGAAATCCGCTTTTTTACCAAGCGGATTCATCCCTGTTGTAGCACTCATTTAATAACCTTTAGTAGTTAGTTAAAACCAATCATTTAAGAACGTTTTTCTGTAATTTTGGAGTTTAACATAATCACCGTTATCAAGAGTAACGCTGCACCCATATTATGGGCAACTGCCAGTACGGTTGGTAAATACAATACAAGATTTGCAATGCCCAATCCAATTTGGATAAGTAACAATACCATCATGACTAACGCTAATCTTTTTAAATTGGATTGTTTGATGAGATAGATACCTAGCGCACCAATGTATAAAAAGGTAATGAGCGCGCCAATACGATGGATCCATTGTATTGCCACATAAGCGGATAATGCTAGCGGGCTACCTTCAGTATTTTCACCCAACTCTCTGAACCAATGAAATGCATTGATAAAATCCATTTCAGGCACCCAAGCACCATGACAAGTCGGAAAGTCAGTACATGCTAGTGCGGCATAATTGGTACTTGTCCATCCGCCTAAAAAAATCTGCATCATGATAATGACTATGGCAAAACGGACAAAAAAACGCGCGCGTTGTGAGATTAAATAATTAGCCGAAGACACGCCCCAATGACGATGTGATATCCAAGTGAGTATTGCTAATGTGGTCATCCCACCCATCAAATGCATAGTGACGATAGCTGGCTTTAATAACATTGTTACGGTCCACATGCCCAACACAGCCTGAAAACCAACTATGCCTACCAGTGCTGTTGGCAACCATGGTGTCACCTTAATTTGTGCACGCTCACGCCACGCCTGAACAAAAATGGCAAACACAAATAGACCTAATATCCCTGCCAAATAACGATGAATCATTTCTTTCCATGCCTTGACATGTTCAACAGGCGACTCAGGATAGGTTTCGTGCGCATGCGCAAGCGCCTCGTTACTTTGTGGAACAGTTAATGTTCCATAACAGCCAGGCCAGTCAGGACAGCCTAAACCAGCATCGGATAGCCTGACATAAGCACCCAAAACAACCACACATAACGTTAATACTGTTGCAATTAAAGCTAACTTTTTAAACACTTTATCCACCCCAAGAATTTTTCAATAGTTTTTTAATATCCGCACGCAATGCTTTTGGTTCAGCATCGCTTGGGTAATGCATCATCAAGTTATTGAGTGGGTCAACGAGATAAATACTACCTTCAGGTGCTAATTGATCAAATTGACCAACAAAAGCTTTTTGAGACGCGTCTTTCGCCGTGAGTATAACGAGTGCAGGATATTGTTGCTGTAATTGCTGAATGCGATCAGCATCATAATCATTTTTTAAGATAAGGATACGCTGTATACGCTCTTCTTCTTTATATAAAGAACGGTGCACTCTATTTAATTTGTCTATATTTTGCTCACAAGCCTGATCACAACTGGCAGAGTCAATCATGACAATGCTCCAGATTTTATTCCACTTGGTATCTACAAATGACTTGCCATTCACATCGGAAAATGTGGGTACCTTTAATTCAACAATCGGTATTACTAGGTTACCAAAGCTTTTACCACTGGGCCGTATATCTAACAGATGTAAGGTTGATGCCACTGTAAAAGGTAGCAAAAAAACCACGGCTAACATTAACAGTATTTTTTTATCTTTTCCCACTGTTGTTTTAGCATTCAGATTAGTTTGACTCATTTTCTTTATCTTCCTTAGATAATGTCTTAATGTTTAATACGATATAAATAACAAATAGGGTTAATGCAAACCCAAACCATTGATAAGCGTATCCTAAATGCACCAGTATTCGGCTCTTGGGAACAGGCCAATCTCTGACATAACCGCCGCTTGAACTCGTTGGAGACAAGCGAACAATATATGGCTTTACATCAAAAGCAACCATAGACTGGTATCTTTTAATATCCATATGTTGCCAAAGTGGTTGCCATATTGCATCTTTGGGTATTTCAGCTTCTAAAGTAAAAACTTTGTCCAACGGAAATTCAATGTCCCCAACAAATTCAATCTCTCCTTCAGGTGTAGATATGGTTGGCAACTGCCTATCAGGTGTGGCGATTATCCAACCCCTATTAACTAGCACATAGTGACTGTCACCCGCGATCTTAACGGGGGTAATCACGTGATAGCCAGCTTTGCCGTTATGAACACGATTATCTAATATGATCTGATACTCAGGCTTATATTCCCCTTTAAAACTAACCCGCTTGTAGCGCCATTCATCCTTATTATCAATCATTGAAGGCAGCTTTACTGGCGCCTGCTGCATTCCTTGATCAATTTGTTGTTGTGCGAGTGTTTTAGATTGCGCTTTACTATATTGCCAAAAACCCAAACGAATACATAAGGCCATCACAATTAATGTGGCCAGCGTCATGCCTAATGTTGGTTTAAATCGATATTGCTTCATTGAGTCTGCTTGGCTCTCATAATATATAAGTGACTTATTGCAAACCTAAAGCATAGGTCGCATAATCATATGAAATACTGAGGAGTTTGTTAATGTTGTTCAAAATCATTGTTATCGGCATGCTACTGTTAATTGGTTACAATTTATTTTCTGCACTCTTTTATATGATGAAGGGCGAAAAAAATAATCCTAAAATGGTTAAATCACTTACTTGGCGTGTCGGTCTATCAATCTTGTTATTTTCACTTTTATTATTAGGCTTATATTCTGGCGTCATTGTAAGAGTTCCTGCATAAAGCAAGTCATCAAAATCGATATTAATTGACAGCCTTATTAGACTTGTAAAAAGAGTACGACAAAGTTACAGATTTAATATCTTTTGGTAAGTCTGGACTAATAAAAAATCGTATTGGCATATCTTTTACTTCACCTGGTTTTAATGTTTGTTGATTAAAACAAAAACATTCAATTTTCTTAAAATATAACGATGCCACCTCAGGTGAAACGCTGGGAACTGCTGAGCCAACAACATCAACCGCACTCTGGTTAATGGCCTTATATGAAGTCAGTTTAATCTCACCAGGATACACCTCAAGGTTCGGCTCGTTTGCGACGAAGCTCCAATCTAAACCAGGCATTGTTGTACCAGTGAATATCACAGTAACTTTTCTGGTCTTATCAACCGTTACGTTCTTGGTCATTTCTGTCGCTGTTGTATCCGCACGTCCATTTAGACCAATGGCATCACAAACAACGTCATAAAGTGGCGCTAGTGCAAACCCAAAAGCCAATCCAGCCACTGCAATGAGCAACAGCTTTAAAGCTAAACTTTTATTACTTTCTTTATTAACTTTTTGATCTGACATCTTTAATGCATTCCCGCACTCATATAAATCGCGAATGCAAATATCACAACAGCAATAACAGCAATAACTACCCCAATTATTTTGTTATTACTTTCTTTTTTTTTGTCATCTACCATTTATTTTCCTAAGAAGAGATCAAAATATTCTTGTATTTTGACATCATATTGAATGTGTAAGTTCTGCCTTATCACACCACAAAAAAATAACGCCACTAGGTTTAACTTAGTGGCGCTACTATTTGAGTCTTATTTATAGCCAATATACAAATACAAACAAGAACAACCAGACCAC
>JBFJJY010000006.1:0-15402 GCA_041612055.1 Methylophilaceae bacterium
GGACGGATGCAGGCGCAAAGCCTGTTCGGCTGGTGGGACTGAGTTTGAGCAATTTAAATAAGATGCAATTTGTAGCAGAGCAACCTCAATTAGACTTGGTTTAATTATTTATTAACAGGTTAAGTCAGTAAATAAAAGTTAAGCATTTTGTTTTCGCCGGAACAACCCATAAATAATGGCTAAACAAAAGGTCAAAATGCCTGGAATAATTAAAGCATTAAATTGAATGGCATTAAAAGTAAACACGCCTGCTGAGCCTCCCACGATAAATCCTGTGATTAATGTGAGATATAAAATGGCTCTTCGGCTATCTTGTTGTTGACCGCGCAGTCGTAGCCCCAGCATGACGCCTAAGTCGGTAAATAGGCCTGATAGATGCGTTGTTCTAATAATGGCTCCACTAAACGTGGTGGTAATTGCATTTTGCAAACCACAGGCAGCAGATGCAAAGTAGTGTCCATTTTGCGAGCCATTGATTAACCAATACATGGCTAGAAATAAAAGTAAGGACTCTGTCAACAGAGCCACCGTGTATTTGCTGTTTAATTCAAGTGCGACATTACCAATCATCAAGCCACTATAGGCTGCACCAACTACAAAGCTCATCGCAATCAAGATAAGATGAAAAGCCTCTTGCTCATTTCCGTTAGCTAATGCGAGTGAAAAATAGGTCGAAACACCTGTTAAATGTGACACGGCTTGATGTTTAAACGCTAGCAAGCCAATGGCATTGATAAACCCCGCATTAAATGCGAGTGAAAATCCGCCGATTTCAATCCATTTTGGTAGCTTTCTAATCATGGAATATTAATCACCGTGTACTACCCAAGATTGCCTGTTGCTCCAGTAAATCGGTCAATACGGCATGCCCAAAGGTAATGATTGCAGCTGGATCAGGGTGTTGCATCTGTTCCGCTAAAGCGATAAGTGCTTCCTTCCCAGTTGTGCCTTGCTTAATCCTGTCTAACAACAAATAAACCATTGGGTTTAGTTCGACAAAGTGAACGTCAAAATGCGGGTTTCTAAACACGAATAAATACGTCGGTTCACTCGTTTCGGGTTTGAATTGAGTAGAGATTTTTTGTACAGGATAATCGTATTGCAGCAACAGGTGCGCTGGTGCTAATACAGGCATCTCATCAAGTAAATCAGTCTCCACGCTCAGCGATGGCGTTTTAGTTTGCATGCTGCTAATAGCGAGTTCTGCCCATTCATAGTGGGCAAGCTGTTTGATGTAATCTGGGGTTGCGGGATCTGTTTCTAGAAACTTGACCAACTCATGCGGTATCTCACGAAAAATGGGTGATTCAGCATGATGGCTAGCGACAAATCGTCTAATAGTCGCATCCCAATCTTGATTGCCAACCGTTTTTTGACAAACAGGAAAGCAGACTGAAGCAGATTCGAAGATGTTGTTGTAAACGCCTTCACGATAAACTGCCATGCGTTCTTCATCTACATTGTTTGGCTTTGGATTATTCTTTGGGTCTCGAATATGCGCAGTAAAAGCATGTTGATATTGTTGAAAATCTAGCATCATTTTATCGCACTATTTACGCCGCAGATTTAGTTAGACACTTGATATGAGCGGCTGCAGCTTGTAGCCTTGCAATTTTATCAACTTCTTGTATCAACGTTTCGATAGGTGGAATGTTGCTGTCACGTTCTAATAATGTAGGGAACGTACCGAATAAAGCATAGGATTGTTCTAATAATGACCATACTGGGTCAATGACATCGGCACCGTGAGTATCAATCAGCAAATCAGGTTTTTGTTGATAATGCCCAGCCACATGGCTGTAGACAATGCGCTCTGCTGGAACACCTTTTAGAAACTCACTGGCATCAAAACCAAAGTTAATGCTGTTAACATAAATATTATTAATATCTAAATGCAACCAACAATCTGCTTCAGTGAGCACCGCATTTAAAAACGTTAATTCATCCATTGTAGCTATGGGCGCTTTTAGATAAAACGAAGCGTTTTCGACAGCGATACGTTGACCTAAAATATCCTGTGTTTGTTTGATTCTGTTCGCTACGTAGTGCACTGCCTCCTCGGTGAATGGGATAGGCAATAAGTCGTATAGATAGCCTGGTTTATTTTGATAAAAGTCGCTGCAGTAGCTTAAATGTTCGGTATAAAGCGGTATTTTATTGTCGGCCAGAAATTGTTTAACTTGTTTTAAAAAGTGAATGTTTAGAGGATCTGGTCCGCCCAATGATAGGCAAAGGCCGTGACATGCAATAGGGTAGCGCTCAACAAACCATGCTAATTGCGCTGCATATTTGCCTCCTGCGCCTATCCAGTTTTCAGGTGCAATTTCAACAAAGTCGATATGGCGGATTAGCGCATCGGGCTGCGGATGTTGAAAATGGCGTTGAATTTGGGGAATTAACTCACGCTTTAACCCCAAACCAACGCCGTTTATGTCAGATAGTACAGACATTAATACGCCTAAACGCTATTAATGACCGCATTTACCTTCACCACATTTACCGTCAGCTGCTTTTTTCTCAGCACCACATTTACCTTCACCACATTTGCCGTCAGCTTTTTTCTCTGCGCCGCATTTGCCATCAGCTTTTTTCTCAGCACCGCATTTGCCTTCGCCACATTTACCGTCAGCGCCTTTTTCCGCATGGTTATCTGCTACTTGATAACCACTTGAAAGTGTTTTGATTGCAAAAGGATTTTCTGCTGCTGAAACAGTTGCTGCACTTAGTGATAAAGCAAATGCGCCACCTACTGCTAATGCGATTGATTTTTTAGTAACGTTCATGATAATTTCCTTTAAGTTGATTTAAAAAATACAGTTTAAAAAGTTTGTTACAAATAAAGCAATGGTTAATGTTCAGACTCTAAAGATTGCGTAATTATGTTTTTTGTTTTAGTTGGTAATGTAATGCTGGTATCGTCTTCAATTGATTTTCCCATGTTGTTAATCACAACGCTTAAGGTCGTTAACTGTTGACTAAACCTTGAACAATATTTACAAATCAATAAGTGAAATTTGAGTGCAAAGCGTTCACGCATCGTCAGCTTGCCGTCTAAAGCACGGGATACGAGTTGACTAGCTTGTTTGCATTTCATCATTTCTTTAATGACCTATCCAATTCATTTCTAAACATTTTCTGATACCCATTCGAGCCCGGTATAACATGACCCAAGCATTGGTCGTACTAATATTCAGTTCCTTACAAATTTCTTCATTATCAGTTTCGTGTACATCACGCATCATAAATAAGGTAGCGAGTTTATTTGGGATTTTATCTAAACAGGATTGTAAAACTTTGAAGAACTGTTGTTGTTCAAGTGCGCTGTCTGGCATATGCCAGCTTTGAGGTTTATCCGCCCAATGACCTGTTTTGTCGAAAAACTCATCCATATTAGCGTCTTGCTCAGACATCATATCTGATGCAACGGTCTCTCGAGCGCCCTTACGCATAAGATCAATCATTTTGTGTTTAAGTATGCCCGTTAACCAAGTGCGCGGTGAGGATTGCTCGGCAAAGTTGTTGGCTTTAATCGCAGCAATAAACGTTTCTTGCACGACATCTTCAGCTTGGTGCGGGTCACGTAAACGCGCTAGCGCGAAACGATAAAGATAATCACCATGTTCAGTCAGCCAATCATGCGCATGACTTTTTACAGAACGATTGTTTGTTTTATCATGACTTGTCATTGAGTGCTCTTGCCAATTTTATTATGCAGTAATTCTAGATAATAATCTGGATTGATGACAGTTTTATTCTGCTGTGCCAACCAAATAGTTTCACCTAAGCAATCTAGGACATCGTGTTGAGCCGAATGTTCTTCTTGATATTTGTTTTTTAAGCTTTCATAAATAGACGTAATACCAATTGGCTGATTAATGCTAATTTGTTCTAGGATTGATAAATGTAAGCTCATGTGCAGAAATGGGTTAGTTTCACCTTGTTCAGGAAAATATGCTTGTTGTTTGTATTGCTCTGGTTTATCTAAAATAAAGTGGTATTCAGGATGCATTTGAATAACGCCAATCGCTATTTTTTCTAAATCTGTCAGTACTTGCTGTTGCTTAAACTTAGCCCAGCTGTTGAAAAAGAAGTCGCGTACTTCATCACGTGATGGATTGAATAAACTCATATGTCACTATCGTTAACGGTTGGTTTTTCTGTAAATAGGCCGAGCACAGCAGCGTATTGCAGTATCTCAGTTTTGTCTGAAATGGGTGCTATCTCGCCATTGCCATAAAATCCAATGACTGGTAATGTTGGAAACAATGTTTTAATCAGCTCTAAATCTTGGTCACTGCCATTATAAAATGTAGGGCCGCGCCCTAAACATGAGAATAGCATAGCAAAAGAGGGTTCTGACGTTAACGCTAATCTTAACTCGTTTGCTTTTTTGATGATATCCATTTGTGCCGCATTGACATCTCTTATTGCCCAGCTTAACCAATCACCTGGTTGTAAAATTTTGCTGAGCGTCATTGTTTTATCATCGTTCGCGATAATGGTTGCAACATGATAATCGGCCTTTTGTATGATTGCTTCTTGATGCTTGCCATAAATGACGACCAGCTGATGGTAAGGAATATCTTTATTACTTGGTGAGTGTTCTTGCCATGCTAAATGCAAACTATTGGTTGCGTCGATATGGTTAACTGTTTGTAGTTGGTATTGCTTAGCATGAGTGACTTGTTTGGGTGTCGAGAGGATTTTTAATCCATGAGAGGCTTTAACCGCACAAGCGGCGTGTTGGATGGCTACTTCGCAATAGCCTTGTTGAAGTCCTTTTCCATTTTGCCAGACTGAAAATGGACCATGACCTGTGGCATCGCCAGAAATGCCCCCGAAGCGCAATATTGGTTGTTTGAGCCAAGTATTGTTAATGGCATTCGGCGCGGCAAGTGTTAACAATAATGCAGTATTTTTTTTATCGGTGGTAGAAAGCGTTGCGCCATCACTAAATACCATTGCGGCAGCAGCAGGACTATCCAATATCCAGTCTTCCTCGGTAAAAATGCCTGGCGCAGAGCAACCGATAATTTGTGTACAGCCAGCCATTTTTGCAGCCGCTTTAATAGCCGGTTCAGGATTATTTGCAAATTCCGAACTAAGAAAAAGTAAAACAGCGCTTGGTGTGTTGATGGCTGCTTTTTGCATCGCGCTATGTACAGCTTGTGCAGCAAGCGCTGGCGTTGCTACTTTGCCCACTGCTAAGCCAGTTCCCACTTTGCTCACCGCTAATTTTCCCCTATTGAATCACCCGCCATCAGGTGGGGCTTGGGAATCACTTTATCTTGATACTCACACAAATCAACAATACAGCACTCACCACATTTTGGATTGCGTGCTGTACAAGTGTAACGACCATGTAGAATCAATAAATGATGCGCATCTTGTAAAAATTGCTTGGGGATGGTTTTTAAGTATTTTTTTTCAACTTCTAGCACATTTTTACCTGTGGCTAGTTTGGTCCGATTGCCAAGTCTAAATAAATGGGTATCGACTGCAATGGTTGGCTGGCCAAAGGCTGTGTTTAGAATAACGTTAGCTGTTTTGCGACCAACGCCTGGCAACGCCTCTAAAGCTTCGCGCGTGTTGGGTACTTCACTATTATGTTGTGTGATGAGCATATGACAACAAGCGATAACGTTCTTCGCTTTGGCGTGATATAGACCAATGGTTTTAATATAACGCTCTAAGCCTTCAACCCCTAAGTCATAAATGGCTTGTGGGGTATTGGCAACTGCATACAATTTACGGGTAGCAATATTGACGCCTTTATCGGTGGCTTGCGCAGATAAAATAACGGCAATCAGTAGTTCGAATGTTGATTGATGCTCAAGTTCAGTAGTCGGTTCTGGAATAGCGTTGCTTAATCGTTGAAAAATTTTAAAGCGTTTATCAGCGTTCATTGCTATCCACGATCAATCAAATACTGATTAGTGCGCTGGTTTCAGTGATTCGCTTTGTGCTGGCTTTATCGTTGGTTTTTTAGACACTTTGCGTTGCTCCATCCAATTGTGCGCAGCAATCAAAAACGCTAGGCCAAGGAAAGCCCCTGGCGGTAAAGCAGCTAATAAAAAGCCTTGATAATCAGGAATGATGGTGAAAACAACGTGCTTAAAGTTTTCACCCAAGGCCAAATCAAGGCCTGAAAATAAAGTGCCTTTTCCTAATACTTCACGCATGCCGCCAAGGGTAGCAAGCACTAGCGTTAAGCCAATCCCCATGATGAAGCCATCCCAAGCAGCGGGTAATGGTGGGTTTTTGGCTGCAAATGCATCAACGCGACCTAATACAATACAGTTAACAACAATGAGTGGAATAAAAATGCCGAGCACTTTGTGTAGTGGTTCAGCAAAAGCATGAATTAATAAATCAATAACCGTAACCAGTGCAGCGATAACCAAAATAAAGACGGGCAGACGAATTTCATTTGGGACAAATTTACGCACAGGTGAAACCGTACCACTGGATGCTGCCATGACTAGCGCAGTTGCTAAACCCAAGCTAACGCCATTGACTACGGTTGTGGTGACCGCTAATGTCGGACAAAGCCCGAGTAATTGAACAACACCAGGGTTCTGTTTCCAAATGCCATTTTCTGTAATGTCTTTAAATTGACTCATGTTGTGTGACCTCTGTTGATGTCATGGTTGACGTCTTAGTCGCTTCCAGTAAACTTGATTTGTTTTCCTCAAAGTAGTGTAGCGCCTTTTTTACCGCTTGCACTATTGCACGTGGCGTGATGGTTGCACCAGCCATATAATCAAATGTGCCGCCATCTTTCTTCACGGCCCAATTTGAATCGCTTGTTTTTATGAGTGATTCCCCATCAAATAGTTTAATCCATGTTGATTTGGCAATGTCAATGTAATCACCTAATCCTGGGGTTTCTGTATGCTTAATGACACGCACACCAGACACACTGCCATCTACATTAATCGCCACCAATAAAGAAATGTCGCCGCTATAACCATCATGTGCAACGGCCTCTAGAATAACGGCAACTGGTTCGCCATCCATGCGCGCGATATTGGCAACCGTTGGTTTTTTATTGCCCAATAAAGTGCTGGGCGCAATGTCTATTGTGTCTTTTAATACAGCGTTGTTATAGCGATCATGCGCAATGACTTGCTGAAACAATGCAATGCGTGCAGCTGCTTCACTTTTAGCAATAGGCGCTTTAGTGATTTGATAAACAACAGTCATCAGCAGTGTAAAAGCGAATGCAAATGCAACCAACGTCAGTGCAGTTTTTGTCGCATGTTTAAAGACGGTTTCTGCCATTTTATTTTTGATGTCCAAACACACGTGGCTGTGTATACATATCAATCAGCGGTACGCAAATATTCATAAAAATAACGGCAAATGCTACGCCATCAGGATAGCCACCATAAACACGAACTAAATAAGTAATCAAGCCAGCGCCAGCGGCGAAATAAAGTTTGCCTTTGGGTGTAGTCGGGCCGCTAATTGGGTCTGTTAGGATGAAAAATGCACCTAATATGCTGGCGCCACTAAAAAGATGAAAGATTGGGCTAGCAAATTGAGTAGGGTCAATTAACCAAAAGACGCTGGCAATTGCAGCAATTGATGCTAAAAAAGCCACTGGCAAATGCCATGTAATAATGCGTTGCTGCCATAAAAAAATTCCTCCAGCTAAGTAAGCCAGTGCAATCATTTCACTACCTTTTGTACCTAACACGCCAAAAATAGGGGCAGACTGAATAGCGGTCATGCTTTGGTTGAGTTTAAGCTGAGTTTTTAGATAATCTAAAGGGGTCGCGGAAGTGACTGCGTCAAGACTGACATTGACTGGCAATGTGTTAGTAAAAATGTAATGAAATTGATCGATAAAGCTCAGCTTAGCTTGTGCAAGACTAAGTGCCGCAGGCCATTTGGTCATGAGCACTGGAAATGAAATCAATAACACGGCGTAGCCAACCATGGCTGGATTAAATGGATTGTAACCAAGACCACCATAGAGTTGTTTAGCAATAATAATTGCAAAGGCAGTGCCCACAACAATCAACCACCAGGGGGTGAGTGGTGGAATCGCTAATGCCAATAACCAAGCGGTAATGATGGCGCTGTAATCGGATAAAAAAGGCTGTATTGGGCGTTTGCGCAGTTTGAGCATCAGCGCTTCTGTTATTAGAGCGGTTGCGGTAGCCAGTGCCAACGTAATCAAAATACCACCGCCAAATAACCATACATAAATAACGATGCCAGGTACTAATGCTATTAGCACCTTGAGCATGATACTGCTGACGGTGGGTGCATTAGTGATATAAGGTGAACGGTTCAAACTTATTCCTTTGATTGATCTTCTTTTGCTTTCAGTGCTGCGGCTTTTTGCGCCTTAGCACGGGCAATGGCGGCTTCAATTTTAGCTTGTTTTTCTAAATCAGCGACAGGTTTTGTGTTTACCTCATTCGTTGGTGGTTTGACTGCTGCTGCTTTTAATGTTTTTGCCCGCTCTATCGCAGCATCAATTTTAGCTTGCTTTTCAGCATCGACAACGGGTTGTTTTAATGGTTTATCTTGACTATTTTTTGACTGAGTAGCCTCAGCTTTTTGTGCTTTTGCGCGAGCAATCGCAGCAACAATTTTTGCTTGTTTATCTTCATCTGCTATGGCTGCTTGTTTATCAGATTGTTGACCAGTTAGTCCTGCAGCAGCCCTGCGCGCGTCAATTTCTGCAATTTCTGCTTTTGTTGCAGCGCTGATATTGGTTGTATTTTTTGGTGTTGAATCATCCGCAGCTTTTTGCGCTTTTGCGCGTGCAATCGCTGCCGCTATCGCTGCCTGTTTGTCTGTTGTCGCAGGCTCATTATTAGTGGTTTCTGCTGTTTTAGCGCCTTGCGCGCGCGCAGCATGTTTAGCGGCTCGCTCTTGTTTTTCTCTTTCAATTCTTGCTAACCTAAATTCATTACGCTCACGCGCAATGTCAGCCGCTTCTTTTGCTTTATCCAGAGCAATAATCTCACTTTTAGCATAACGATAATATTGCACAAGCGGAATATCACTTGGACATACATAAGAGCAAGCACCACATTCAATGCAATCAAATAAATTGTATTCATGAGCTTTTTCGAAGTTATCTGATTTAGCAAACCAATACAACTCTTGCGGTTGCAAGTTAACTGGACAGGCATCAGCACATCGTGCGCAACGAATACATGGCATGGCTGGCGGCGGCGGCTCAAATAGCGTTGGGGATGCCGCAATGATGCAATTGGCTGCTTTAGTAATCGGTACGTTTTCGCTGGGTAAATTAAAACCCATCATTGGACCGCCCATGATGTAGTGGCTGGTATCAGCTTTAGCACCACCTGCTGCTTTAACTAAGTCCAACACGGGTGTACCAAATAATACCTCAAAGTTTTGTGGTTGTTCGACATTGCCAGTCATTGAGACCACTCGACTCAATGCGGGCTCACCAAATTCAAAATAGCGGTAGATTGCTAATACAGTTGCTACGTTAAATACCTGGATGCCAACTTCAGTGGAACGCTTATCATGAGGGACTTCTTGCCCTAACACTAAATGAACCAAACGTCGCGCATCACCGCTGGGATAAAGAGTCGGCACAACTTTGACTTGAATGTCGAAGCTGACTGTTGCTGTACGCATGGCTTTAATTGCCTCCGGCTTGTTATCTTCAATGCCAATGATGACTTGGCTAGCGCCAAGTAAGCGTCTAGCTGCTTCTATTCCGTGAACAATCTCAGCATAACGTTCGCGCATGAGCATGTCATCGCAAGTGATATAAGGTTCACACTCGGCTGCATTGATGATGAGGGTGTGAATAGCCGTTTTACCTGTACGCAATTTGATTTGTGTCGGGAAAGTGGCGCCACCTAAGCCAACAATACCTGACAGACGCAAACTACTGATTAAGGTGTTGATGTCACCATGACGCCAATCTTGTGGATGGCGATCGATCCAAGTATCTTTCCCATCTGGAGTGATTGTCACACAGTGATCAGGCAAGCCAGAAGGGTGTGGGATAACTGCTTCACCAATGGCACTCACTACACCTGATGTTGGCGCGTGGATTGCAGCAGAAACAGCACCTTCCGCTTCTGCAATCAACTGCCCTTTAAGGACTTGATCGCCAACAGCTACCTTTACTTTAGGAATGTTCCCGATATGTTGACGAAGTGGCAATACCAATTTTTCAGGCAGCGGTAATTTGCCAATGGGTAATTGGGTCGATTGTGCCTTGTTTTCGGGTGGATGCACTCCGCCGTGAAAGCGGAACACATCTTTCGTCTTTTTAAGTAGGCCTGCAATGTTAATGGGTGCGTTCATTTATCGTTTTATCAGTTATAACTTAATCACTGGTTTAATTGGTATGGTTGGATATTTCCACTTCCAATTGTCTGGTGTTTCTTCAATAGGTTCCATTGTGATACAGTCAACAGGGCAGGGAGCTACGCAAAGTTCGCAACCAGTACACTCACTCGAAATGATTGTGTGCATATGCTTTGCTGCGCCCAATATTGCATCAACAGGACAGGCTTGGATACACAAAGTGCAACCAATGCATAAGTCTTCTTCAATAAAAGCCACTGCTTTTGGCTTAGGTTGGCCGTGCTCTTCATTGAGTGGTTTGTACTCCACACCCAGTAAATCAGCTAACGCATGCACGCCCTCATCGCCACCTGGGGGGCATTGGTTAATGTCAGCCTCGCCATTCGCAATTGCTGTGGCATAGGGTTTGCAGCCAGGGTAGCCACATTGCCCACACTGTGTCTGCGGCAAAATAGCATCAATGCGTGCAATTAGCGGATCACCTTCAACTTTGAATTTAAGTGCGGCATAGCCCAGTACGGCGCCTAATAAAAGCGCTAAGCCAAGCATGATGTATAAAGCAATTAACATAGTTGATTTAATATGATTTTAAAATCTTTTTTCAAACTTAAAATGACAGACTAAAACTTATCTAAGCCAGCAAAACCCATAAAAGCAAGACTCATGAGCGCCGCAGTAATCATCGCAATCGCGGAGCCTTTGAATGGTGTAGGAACATCTGCAGCTTCTAGTCGTTCACGCAGAGAGGCGAATAAAATGAGCGCCATTGAAAATCCAGCTGCACCACCTAAACCAAACAACGCTGAATGGATAAAGCCGTTATCGGTTTGTGCATTCAATAAGGGGACACCAAGCACGGCACAGTTAGTCGTGATTAAGGGTAGGAAAATCCCTAACATTTGATACAAAATAGGGAAGCTCTTTTCCATGATCATTTGGGTAAATTGCACAACGCTTGCAATGACCACGATAAATGATAATGTACGTAAATACTCAAGCTGATAGGCTTGCAATAAATAGTGGTCGATGACCCAACTTGTCATCGAGCCAACTGTTAATACAAACGCAGTCGCTGCGGCCATACCAATAGACGCTTCTAGTTTTTTAGAAACGCCCATAAAGGGACATAGCCCAAGAATTTTGACCAACACAATGTTATTCACTAACACTGTGCCTATTAAAATAATGAAATAGCTTTTTAAATCCATAATGTCATCAACTAATCGATTGTATGATTATAACGTGTTTCATATTTGCTTCGCAGTTGAATCTCATTATTAATAAGTTCATTGCGCTGCATAGCACCAATATAGGCGTTATATCAATTGTGCAAAAGAACAAGAATATAAACAATTTTCTATATATAAACAAAGAATATGTAATTATATTTTAATAATTTTTTGGTATAAAAAATCTTGTTTAGTCATACCGTAAATTGAAAGCTAAGCGAATTACGTGGGTTTTTACAATTTTAGGCTGAGTTCAGTTAAAATGTGCGTTGTTTAAATTTGTAGGTTTTCATATGTTGCAAGGCAGTATGGTGGCAATTGTCACCCCTATGTTTGAAGATGGCAGCTTGGATTTAGAAGCGTTGTGCAAGCTGATTGACTTTCATGTCGAAGCAGGCACTGATGGTATCGTAATTGTTGGCACTTCGGGTGAGGCGCCAACAGTTGATTTTGAGGAACATCATCTATTAATCGAGACTGCTGTTGCGCATGTTAATGGACGCGTAAAGGTCATCGCTGGCACTGGTGCTAATTCAACTAAAGAGGCGATTGAGTTAACCGCCAAAGCAAAAGTGGCAGGTGTCGATGCATGCTTGCTTGTTGCACCGTATTATAATAAACCGACACAAGAAGGGTTATATCAACACTTTGCGGCAGTGGCTGCAGCTGTTGATGTGCCACAAATTTTATACAATGTGCCAGGGCGTACGGGTTGCGATATCAGCAATGATACCGCGCTGCGATTGGCTCAAATACCTAACATCGTAGGCATTAAAGATGCCACAGGCAGTATTGAGCGCGGGACTGACTTAATATTACGTGCGCCAGCTGGTTTTGGCATTTATAGTGGAGACGATGCAACAGGCTTGGCGCTAATGTTGCTCGGTGGACACGGCGTCATTTCTGTCACCGCCAATATTGCCCCTAAACTCATGCATGACATGTGTGTTGCTGCAAGAGCTGGTAAAGTGGCAGAAGCTTGTGCGATTAATGCAAAATTATTTGGTCTACATCAGCAGTTGTTTGTAGAGGCAAACCCAATTCCAGTGAAGTGGATATTGCATGAGATGGGACTAATTCAATCGGGCATCCGTTTGCCGATGGTGAATTGCTCAGCAAAGTATCATGATGGATTGCGAGCAGCAATGAAAGCAGCAGGAGTTAAATAAAGGTGAAGTACATGAAAAAGAATGATCTTAGCAAAGCATTAGGATTGGCTTTAATCACAGCATTATTAAATGCGTGCGGTTTTTCAATCCCTTTTATGGATAATTCTTCAGATTATAAAAAAGGATCAGCACGGTCTAGACCCTTAGAGGTGCCGCCAGATTTAACATCAGTGAACTCAAGTGATGCTTACAATGTATCAGGCAGCACCAGTTATTCTGAATATAGTGAAGCGCAGGCTGGGCAAGAGCCAGGTGTTGAGCAAGTGTTACGTAACCCAGACGGTGTGCGCATGGAAAAAGCGGGTGGTCAACGCTGGTTAGTGGTTGATGCGCCAGCTGAAAAAGTATGGCCTGTAATACGTGAATTCTGGCTGGATCAAGGCTTTGCAGTGCGTGTAGAAAATGCGCAAACAGGTGTAATGGAAACTGAGTGGGTTCGCTCCGACAATATCAAAGTTGAGAGTGACGCTAGAGGATACGGCGAACGCTTTGATAAGTGGTTAGATGGACTTTCAGGTTTAGCTGATCGACGTAAATTCCGTACCCGTTTAGAGCGTGGAGTGGAAAAGGGTACAACAGAAATTTTCATGACACATCGTACTGTTGCGGGCACACCTGATGATGGTAAGCAGAGAATCCAAACCCAATTGGGCGAAATTGAATTAGGCTACCGCGCAGATAAAACTGATAGGACGGTTAAGATTGATCAGTTTGAGCAGGATTTAGATGCTGAGTTATTACGCCGTTTAATGGTTAAATTGGGTCTAGCAGAAGAGCAGGCGAAACAAATTGCAAACAATCCAGTGAGAGAACAGCACGCAGAAGTCGTTAAAGAAGCAAATGAAAGCGTGACACTTAAATTAAAGGATGGTTATGACCGCGGTTGGCGACGCGTTGGTTTGGCTTTAGATCGGATAGGATTTGTTGTAGAAGATAAAGACCGCTCTGCAGGTTTATTCTATGTGCGCTATGCCGATGTCGATATTGATGGTGTATCTAAACCTAAAAAAGGCTTGCTTGATACCTTGGCATTCTGGAAAGATGATGAAGAAGAGATTAAAAATAAATCGAAGCCTGAGGAAGAAGATACGATTGTAGATAAGTTGAAATTCTGGAAGGGTAAAGACGAAACAACTGACCCGTCTAAGAAATATACGATTAAAGTTTCTGAGATTGAGACAGGCACGCAAGTCAATATTGTCGATAGAGAAGGTAATTCGGACGCCGGCACGATAGCAAACCGTATTATTTCTTTATTGTATGATCAATTAAAATAGCGATTACCATGCGCTTTGCCTCACTTGGCAGCGGCAGTTCTGGCAACTGTATGGTTATTGAGCAAGCATCTACACGCTTGCTCCTAGATTGTGGCTTTAGTGTCAAAGAAACCATTGCTCGTTTAGGGCGGCTCATGCTGGAGCCTTGTGATATTTCTGGTATTTTAGTTACGCATGAACATGACGATCACGCGAGAGGGGCTTTTAAGTTAGCTGAAAAACTGAATATTCCTGTTTGGCTTTCGCACGGTACGCACGTCATGGCGACACGCTATATGCCAAAATCACCGATTCAAATTGAGATTGTAGATAGTCATACGGCGTTTGCCATTGACGATATTCACATCACGCCTTTTCCTGTTCCACATGATGCACGAGAACCGACGCAATTTGTATTTAGCGATGGTCAACATAAATTGGGTGTCTTGACTGATGTAGGTGCGACAACGCCGCATATTCAGCAAATGTTAAGTGGCTGCGATGCCTTAGTCTTAGAATGTAATCATGATTTATCAATGTTGGAAACAGGGCCATATAGTTACGCATTAAAAAAAAGAGTCGGTGGCAATTTGGGGCATTTAGATAATCAAAGTGCAGCGAGCTTATTGGCGGAGCTAGACAATAGTAAACTTAAGCATATTATCGCAGCGCACTTAAGTGCAAAGAATAATACCCAAGCATTAGCGAAAAGTGCGTTAAGTCAGGTGCTGAATTGTGAAGCCGATTGGATTGGTGTTGCAACGCAAAGTGCTGGTTTTGATTGGCGGATGCTTTAGTTTTGATTGTTTGTTGGATTTGGTTAATAAAAAAGCCGACTGGGTAGTCGGCTTTTACTGAAATGTAGCTTAATAGATTAAACTATTCGTAAGCAACTTATTCAGCTGGCGCTTCTTCAGCAGCTGGAGCTTCTTCAGCAACAGGTGCTTCTTCTTCAACAGCAGGAGCAGCTTCTTCAACAGCAGGAGCTTCTTCAGTTACCATTTCGGTTGTTTCTTCAACAGCCGCTGGCATTTCTTCAGCAGGTTTTTCGCCGCAAGCTGTTAAAGTCATTGCAATTAAAGCCGCTAGCAGAGCAGAACGTATCATTTGTATTATCCTTAAAGTATAAAAAACGCATCAATTTGATTTAACCTCGACAAGAAAATAGATTCACTTGGCGATTAGCGCGATTCTATCAGTAATTAAGATAGATTTTGTTGAAAAGTTCTGATTTATTTTGTAATAAATTGTTACAAAAAATAGTGCTTTAATCTACCTTAATGACAAGGCTTGAATGTTGAGATGACGTACTATTTTGTCGACGTAAAATTTGACGACTAATGTCATCGTGATTTTGCATTGTGCCGCCAAGATCAACCCATTCATTAAGTGAAATACGCAAGGTTGTTGAGAGTTCTTCAAAGTCAATCA
>JBFJJY010000007.1:0-14674 GCA_041612055.1 Methylophilaceae bacterium
ACATACAAAGGCACTGTGCGTGAAATTACGCCAGCGGCGAGTGAGGCAACGCGTGCCTTTACAACGCGCGTCACGATGCTAGATGCTGATGAACAAGTCAAATTTGGCATGACAGCGGGTGTGATTGTGAACAATGATTTGACTGAAAGCATCATGGTACCAACCAGTGCAGTGACCCAATATGAAGGAAAAAATATTGTATGGGTGATTAATGATAAAGGCATTGCCCAACAACGTCAGATTGAGATTGGCCCATTTACCGAAAATGGAATTGCTGTTTTATCAGGGCTATCTGCTGGCGAGATGGTTGCAATAGCGGGTGTGCATACGCTAGTGAACGGCCAAAAAGTGAAGCCTATCATACAAAAGAATGAGTTAGCATCGTGAGTCACGACTCAGTCAATCCCAATACGGGATTTAACCTATCCGATTGGGCATTAAAGCACCAAACATTGGTCTTATATTTTATGCTGATGTTAGTGGTGTCTGGCATGTTTGCATTTACAAAGCTAGGTCAGTCAGAAGATCCGCCATTCACATTTAAAGTGATGTTAATCCGAACAGCATGGCCAGGAGCAAGCGCGGTTGAAGTTGAGCAGCAAGTCACCGATAAGATTGAAGAAAAGGTGCAAGAAATACCCACAATTGATTTCTCTAGTAGTTTTTCTCGTCCCGGTGAATCCGTTGTTTTTATTGTCATTAAGGATGATACGCTATCTGAGGATATCCCCGATATTTGGTATCAAGTGCGTAAAAAAATAGGGGATATTCGACACACGCTACCCAGCAATATCCAGAGTCTGACGTTCAACGATGAGTTTAGCGATGTCTATGGCACCATGTATGCGCTCACTGGGGATGGCTTCGATAATTTTGCTTTAAAACAGCAGGCTGATTTGATTCGCAATGCGCTGCTTAAAACGCCCGATGTAGAAAAAGTAGATTTTTTTGGTGAGCAAAAACAACGAATCTATATTGAGTTCTCAAATGCAAAGTTAACCACCCTTGGGCTAACTGGTGCTGAGCTCGTCAATATTTTGCAATCGCAAAATGCAGTCGTGTCTAGCGGGATTTATGATTCACCGACTGAGCGAATTAGAATTGAAGTCTCTGGACGCTACCAAACACTAGACGATTTACGTCAAACAAAACTACGCGTTGGCCAGCAAGATTTTAAGCTTGCTGATGTTGCAAAAGTATATCGTGGTTATGAAGAGCCACCACAAAATACAACCCGTTATAACGGTCAAGCAACATTGCTGATTGGTGTCAGCATGGTTGAAGGTGGTGATGTCATTGCGTTAGGACAGGCGCTAACGGAAAAAATGCAGCAGATTAACAATCGATTGCCAGTTGGCGTGAGTGTCCATACGGTGACTTCACAATCAAGCATCGTCGCTGCCTCAGTTAACGATTTTGTTGGATCGCTAGTTGAGGCCTTAGTCATTGTGCTAGGGGTTAGTTTGCTGTCGTTGGGTTTAAGAACAGGTATTGTGGTGGCGATTTCGATTCCTGTTGTCTTGTCAGCAACCTTTTTATTGATGTACTTATATGGCATTGGCTTACACAAAATTTCGTTAGGCGCACTCATTCTCGCCCTGGGTTTATTAGTTGATGATGCCATTATTGCCGTTGAAATGATGTCATCTAAAATGGAACAAGGTTGGGATAGAGTCAAAGCGGCATCGTTTGCGTTTAATTCAACCGCTGTCCCAATGCTAACGGGTACCATGGTTACTGTGGCTGGTTTTTTACCCATCGCCACAGCCGCTTCTTCTACTGGTGAATATACAAGATCGATCTTTCAAGTGTCGGCAATTGCTTTATCCCTCTCATGGGTAGCGGCTGTTATCTTTGTGCCTTATTTAGGCTTTCACTTGTTGCCAGATTACAGTGTTGCGCCTCAGCCTGCTAAATGGGTGACTTGGCTAAAAAACAAGCTGAACTTAAACAGTAAAAGCTTAGACGATAAAGCCAATCATAATCATCACCATGATATTTATAACACCAAGTTTTACAGAGCTTTTCGTCAGCTGGTGACTAATTGTGTGCGCTATCGCAAAACAGTCATCATGATTACATTATTCACTTTTATACTTTCCGTGATTGGATTTTCAAAAGTGCAACAGCAGTTTTTTCCAGACTCGACACGATTAGAAATCGTCGTTGATTTACGATTGACTGAAGGTGCTTCCTATTATGCGACAAATGCAGAGGTGAAAAAAGTGGAGCAGTGGCTAGATCGTTGGAACCAGCAACACCAAGGTTTAGTTAATTATGTTGCCTATATTGGTTCTGGTGCGCCACGGTATTATTTACCATTGGATGTGCAATTGCCCCACGAAGGCTTTGCACAATTAGTCATTTTGTCCAAAGATTTAAAGGCTCGTGAAGCCTTACGAGATGATTTTCTCGCCTTATTTGAGCGTGATTTTCCAAGCTTGCGAGCCTCCGTCATTCGTTTAGAAAACGGCCCCCCTGTTGGTTTCCCAGTACAATTTAGGGTAGATGGCACAGATATTCCTAAAATGCGAGAAATCGCGCATCAAGTTGCCGATGTCATGCGTCAAAATCCAAATTTGATCAATGTGCAACTTGGCTGGGAAGAGCCAAGTAAAGTTGTCAAGGTCAGTGTCGATCAAGCAAAAGCGCGCTTGCTGAATATTAGTTCTGTCGATATTGCCAATACTATTAATGGTGCCATCCATGAGTTATATGTAACAGAGTTTAGAGAAGGTAATGAACGGATTGATTTAGTTGCAAGAGGCACACAACTAGAGCGTACACAATTATCTCGCATAGAGGACTTAATGATCAGCTCTCCTTCGGGACAAAGTGCTGCCTTGTCACAAATCGCAACCATCAGTTATGCATTTGAAGAAGGCGTTATTTGGCGCCGTAATCGTGTGCCCTCAATCACGGTGCGCGCGCATTTAAAAGGCGATATTCAAGCCCCAGTTGCATCAAATCAGGTGGAAATGCAATTGCAGACCATTAAAGAACAACTGCCGTTAGGCATCACCATAGAAACAGGTGGCGCCATTGAAGAATCCAGTAAAGGTAGTGCCTCAGTTGCAAAAGGAGCGCCCTTGTTTTTGGTTGTTGTATTAACGTTACTAATCATTCAATTACAGAGTTTTTCACGCGTATTTTTGGTATTATTAACAGCACCATTAGGCTTAATTGGCGTCACAATCGCCCTCTTATTATTTAATCAACCGTTTGGTTTTGTTGCAATGCTGGGGACGATTGCGTTATCTGGCATGATTATGAGAAACTCAGTGATTTTGATTGACCAAATTGAACAGGATAAATTAGCGGGTTTGGCCGATTGGCAAGCGATTGTAGAATCAACAATTCGACGGTTTAGGCCCATTGTTTTAACCGCAGGCACCGCGATTTTAGCGATGATTCCATTAACGCGCAGTGTGTTTTTTGGACCTATGGCTGTCGCTATTATGGGTGGTTTGGCGATAGCAACACTGCTGACGGTTTTGTTCTTGCCTGCATTGTATGCCGTATGGTTTAAGGTGGATTTGCCAAATCAAACAGGTCAATATTGATAGAATGTATTGTGAAGTAATGGTTGTAACAGTCAATATTGTTCTACACTATCAAATATATAAATCGAAGATACGTAATATTAGTAATGTTAGGGTTTAATTTATGACAATTTTACAAAAAAGCCTCGGTAACGAGCATGCGCGTTTCAATATGATCGAACAGCAAATCCGGACTTGGGAAGTGTTAGATCCCATTGTGCTGCAATTACTACACAAAGTACCGCGCGAACATTTTGTGCCTGAAGCCTATCAGGGTTTGGCATTTGCTGATATTGAAATACCATTGATTGATGGTCAATATATGTTGACACCAAAATTAGAAGCGCGAATCTTACAATCTTTGAATATTAAGCAATCAGATGAAGTGCTACATATTGGCACAGGCAGTGGTTATTTTACAGCGTTATTAGCGCATCTTGCGCATCATGTAACTTCATTAGAAGTTGATGCTGAATTGAGTGCGACAGCAGCATATAAATTGACAGAACATGATATTCATAATGTATCCATTGAGTTAGCGAATGGTATTAATGGCTTTCCTTCAAAACAGCCGTATGATGTGATTGTGTTTACTGGATCATCCTCTGTTGAGCCGCCAAATGTGAGAGAGCAATTAGCCATTAACGGCGTAATGTTTATTGTTTTAGGCACCGCACCAGTAATGCAAGCGACATTAATTCAACGACTTTCAGAAACTATTTATAGACAAGATGTTCTATTTGAAACATGTGTGCCTGAATTAGACGGTGCACCACATGCTGAAAGTTTTAAATTTTAAGTGCATACATTTCTATTTTGAGTTCAACCATTAACATGCGATTGTTAGCTGTTTTTTTATTGTTTGGTCTTAGCTTATGCTCTAGCCTTGTTCAGGCGGAGAATATTCAAGCGACAAAATCCCCGCAAACATTACTTGATATTTATCATCTGGCATTACAGAATGATCCAGAGCTTGCTTCGGCACTTAATACAAATAAAGCAGCACAAGAAATAATTGAGCAAAACAAAGCGTTGTATCGACCTGCTATTAATTTTACAGCTGCTGTGAATAACTCACGAACAGACGTTCGCTTTTTAGAAAACAATATTCCGGGAGGTAGGGCAAATTTTGACAACTATCGTGTCGGCATTGAGGCACGTCAACCAATTTATCGAAAACAAAATTTAGTCCAAATTGATCAGGCTGAAACGCAGGTTAGCCAAGCTGACAAACAATATAATCTTAGCCAACAAGCGCTTATTTTGCGTTCAACAGAAGCATATTTTCAAGTGTTGATTGCCCAGGATCAAGTCACATTAATACAGGCACAAAAAAATGCTATATTAAGTCAGTTGGAACAAGCAAAAGCAACTTTTGACGTAGGTACCGCGACCATAACAGATGTGAATGAAGCGCAAGCACGTTATGATTTAACAGTCGCACAGGAGGTGGCAGCAATTAATGAACTCCAAATTGCTAAACGTACTGTGCAAGCGATTACGGGCAAGATACCTGAAGCTTTATCAAGCATTAAAAAAGAGATTAGCGTTCTACCCCTACAGCAAAGTATGGAAGACTGGCAGGAAATTGCACGAGAAAATAATTTAAACATACAGATTCAAGAAGATACAGTTGAGCTTGCAGAGCAAGAAGTTAAGCGTGCTAATGCAGGCCATTTACCTACCTTAGATTTAGTTGCAAGTTATACCGATAGTTATGTTAACGGAAGTCCGACTCCATTTAATGCGGGTAATCAATTAAAAAATGCGACTATTGGTTTGCAATTAGATATACCAATTTATCAAGGTGGAGCAATTAGCTCTCAAGCACGTCAAGCGGTTTATAACAAACAAAAGGCTGAGGATGATTTAGCTTTAGCCATACGTCAAACAGATTTAGAAGCGCAGCGTAACTTTCTTAACTTAAATACCAGCATTGCTCAGGTTAAGGCATTTGAGCAAGCATTAATAAGTAGCCAAAGCCAGCTCGATTCCACTAAGTTGGGTTATGAAGTTGGTGTGCGTATTAGTGTTGATGTTCTGAACGCACAGCAGCAACTTTTTTCAGCTAAACGAGATTTATTACAAGCTCGGTATAACTATTTAGTGAATATCATTCGATTAAAATCTGCATCTGGCTTGTTAGCAGAAGCTGATTTGGCTGATATTAATCAGCAACTAATCGCACATAACGGAAATACGCAATCAACTAATGACTAACTACACTTCAACCTTAGATAAAAGTCAGCTTGCAATTATTGATATACAAGAGAAGCTATGCTCAATTATGCCTCTATCAGACATGCAAGCCATGATCAAAAACTGTGCAATCTTAGTGCAGGCAGCTAACCTGTTGACGATACCAATAACGGTGACAGAGCAGTATCCGCAAGGCTTGGGTGTCACAGTTGCTGATATCACGCAACACCTAGGCAAAGATAAGCCAATCGCAAAGACTGCATTCTCTGCTTATAGAGAACCCTCATTTAAAGCTAAACTTCAACGCGACAAATCGCACATTATCTTAGCTGGATTAGAAACCCATATTTGCGTGCTTCAAACTGCCCTAGATTTAATGATGCAAGGTAAAAAAGTATTTGTAGTGGAAGATGCTGTTATTTCGCGCAGCGCTGCGAACAAGGCGAATGCGATTGCTCGTATGGCTAGTGCTGGCTGTATCATCACCAGTACAGAGTCTGTTGTATTCGAGTGGTTAGGCCATGCTCAGCATGAGGCATTTAAGCCCATTGCCAAACTGATTAAATAAACCGTTTAATCGTCTACCAATGACGCTTTAACAGCTAAATAAGGCGCAATCATAATCAACATTTTTTCCGTCGCCCCCGTGGCGGATTGGCTATAAGCCAAGGCTGCTTTGCTCATCTGTTTACTTCTAGCCTCATCTTGCGACAATGTTTGAATCTGTTCACGCAAATCACTGACATGATGCACACGGATTGCTGCGCCATTTTCAATTGCACTCACGGTGGCCGCGGCAAAATTAAACGTATGCTCGCCAATCAAAATGGGTTTGCCCATCACCGCTGCTTCAATTAAATTCTGTCCACCAAAATGAAGCAGACTGCCGCCAATAAACGTAAAATCACAAGCGGCGTAATAACGGTATAGCTCGCCCATGCTGTCACCTAAGATCACTTGCACTGGCGCTGAGATTGGCTCAGTTAACGTGCTACGGCGCACAAATGCAATGTCGCGTTGTTTTAGCAGCTGTGCCACCGTATCAAACCGTTGTGGATGGCGCGGTACGATAACGGTTAACACGTTTAAATCACGCATCGCATCTAATATCAGCGCTTCTTCACCTTCACGTGTACTTGCGGCTAAAAAGATAGGCCGTGAATCGCCAAATAATTGCCGCAATTGCTCACCTTGTTTTTTGCTGTCAGCGGGTGGTTTGACATCAAATTTTAAATTGCCCGTGACAGTGATATTGCTTGCACCCAGTGCCGCTAAGCGTTTTGCATCATCGATTGTTTGTGCGCCAATCGCGGTCAAACTACTTAAACCATTCAATGCCAGCGTACCTAACTTGGCGTAACCAGCTGCTGAGCGTTCAGACAGCCTTGCATTCAGCAGTAATAACGGTATCTCACTATTTTTGCAGGCTGCGATTAAATTAAACCAAAGCTCTGTTTCCATCAGCAAGCCAATCTTAGGCTGAAAGTGATTTAAAAAACGCCGCACAGCAAAGGGTAAGTCGTAGGGTAAATAAACGCGGAGCACATCATCGGCAAACACCTGCTCACTGGCAGAGCGTCCAGTCGGTGTTGTATGTGACAGCAAAATTTGATATTTGGGGTAAGCTTGCTTGAGCGCTTTGATTAAAGGCACAGCGGCATGGGTTTCCCCGACAGAAACGCAATGCAACCAAATGATGGGTTTTTCTGGCTTCACATCATAAAAGCCAAAACGTTCCAACCAGTGCTGCCGATAAGCGGGTTGTTTAATACCGCGCCACCATAATTTAAGCGGTACAAAGGGTAAAACGATAAAAAGTAATAAGCTATATAAAAATCTAGGCATGCCTTATTTTCTCATAAAACGACCAGTTGCTCATGTCGGATAGCTGGCGCACTACATAAAGATGACCGTTTTGTCTAGCAACTTATTTTTTATATCGTTTATTGTTGTTGGTAATCACTCACATTAGCTGTATCCCACACATAGCTTAACGCCAGATTTCATGCCCAAAAACGGTGCAAAATCAAGTTGTAAAAAAGTGTTGCAAAACACATGATAAAGGCATAAATTATCACTGACGACACAATATGTTGTGTTGCAGGATTAGTTTTTTCTTATATAAATAACGATTATTTATATAAATCAAAAAGTTAGATTAGAGATGAATTGAAGTGCTGTAAAAATACAGTATAAATAGAATAAGAGCGGGGAGCGAGTATGCTAAAAGCAGTAGAGCCATCAAAAAAATCAAGTGCAGAGGACGGTAAGGAAATTCCAATTCAGTCTGTTTCATTAGATATTTGGGATAAAAAATATTGTCTTAAAACCAAAAACGGTGAGCCAGTTGATAAAAACATGGATGACTCTTACTCGCGTGTGGCGCGCGCCTTAGCGGATGTAGAGACCACCGAAGAAAAACAACATGAGTGGCACGAGAAGTTTTTATGGGCATTGCGTCACGGCGCGATTCCTGCTGGCCGCATTACTTCTAATGCAGGCGCATTAGAGCACAAACCAGCAACGTCTACCATTAACTGCACCGTTTCTGGCGTGGTGGAAGACAGCATGGATAACATTCTCGATAAAGTACACGAAGCGGGTTTAACGCTTAAAGCAGGCTGCGGCATTGGTTACGAGTTTTCTACACTTCGTCCAAAAGGCGCTTTTGTTGCAGGTGCTGGCGCACATACCAGTGGACCTTTGTCGTTCATGGATATTTACGACAAAATGTGTTTCACCGTATCATCTGCTGGTGGTCGTCGCGGTGCGCAAATGGCAACGTTTGATATTAGCCACCCAGATGTCACCGACTTTATTAAAGCCAAACGTGAAGATGGTCGTTTACGTCAATTCAACCTGTCATGTTTAATCACCAAAGAATTCATGGAAGCAGTCAAAGCCGATGCGGATTGGAAACTCGCTTTCCCAGTGACAGAAAAAGAAGCCATTGTTGATGGTCTAGATACCAACAATCAAGAACAAGTGGTGTGGCGTGAATGGCCAATTAAAGGCAAATATCTGACGAAAGAAAGTGGTGTTGATGCAGGTAAAGTCGCTTGCCGTGTGTATAAAACGATTAAAGCGCGCAATTTGTGGAATGTGATTATGTCTAGCACATACGATTTTGCAGAGCCTGGCTTTATCTTGATTGATCGCGTCAATGAAATGAATAACAACTGGTTCTGCGAAAACATCCGCGCAACCAACCCGTGTGGCGAGCAACCATTACCACCTTATGGGGCTTGTTTATTAGGCTCAGTCAACCTGACTAAATTTGTGAAAAAACCATTTACCGATGAAGCTTACTTTGATTGGGCTGAATATAAAGAAGTGGTCGCTATCTTCACCCGTATGTTGGATAACGTCGTCGAAATTAACGGTTTACCACTAGAAAAACAACGTGAAGAAATCGCCCGTAAACGCCGTCATGGTATGGGTTATTTGGGTTTAGGTTCAACCCTCACCATGATGAAACAAAAATACGGTGATGAAGCTTCATTGAAATTCACAGAAGAAGTCACCCGCGTCATGGCAGAAGTGGGTTGGGAAGTTGGCGTACAACTAGCCGAAGAAAAAGGCCCAGCACCAATCATGGACGAGAAATTCACTGTCACCGCAGACATGTTAGCGAAACGTCCAGAAATGGCGGCTGATGGCATTAAAGTCGGTAACAAGATTGCAGGTAAAGTATTAATGGGTAAATACAGCCGCTATATGCAGCAGTTCCCAGTGGGCCTACGCAACAAGATTGCAGAAAAAGGCGTACGCTTTACGCACCATAGTTCTATTGCGCCAACAGGTACGATTTCATTATCATTGGCAAATAATGCAAGTAACGGTATCGAGCCTAGCTTTGCCCATCACTACAACCGCAACGTGATTCGTGAAGGTAAAAAATCAAAAGAGAAAGTCGATGTATTCTCATTCGAACTATTGGCTTACCGTGAATTGATTAACCCAAAAGCCATGCCTTTTGGCCAGTCAGAAGAAGAAAAACTGCCAGATTACTTTATGGATTCTTCTAACATCAAAGCCAAAGCGCATGTGGATATTCAAGCCGCCGCGCAAAAATGGATTGATAGCTCCATCTCAAAAACCATTAACGTACCAACCGATTATGACTTTGAAGATTTCAAGAGCATCTATCTCTATGCATACGATAAAGGCTTAAAAGGTTGTACTACATTCCGCTTTAACCCAGAAGCATTCCAAGGCGTATTGGTGACAGAGAAAGATCTGGAAAACACCACCTATAAATTTACGCTAGAAGATGGCACAGAGATCGAAGCCAAGGGTAATGAAGAGATTGAGTATGATGGGGAGATTCATAGTGCGGCCAACTTGTACGACGCTCTAAAAGAAGGCTACTACGGAAAGTTTTAAGCTGCTCCGCTCGGGATTGCGTTGTTAAAAATTGGTTTTAAATCCTCATGTACTGAAATGTACATTCCGGTTCAAAACCAATTTTTGCCTAGCACTCCCAGCGCTCGCGACGCTTAAAACGAGATGGATGTAAGAATTGAATTAAATAGTAAAAGTTGAATAGTAAAACCAACCCAATAAAGGGAATGTGAGAGTGCTCACAAGGAGAGAAAAAATGGCAATTAAAATTGATAAAAAAATCACCGCATACAACTTAGTTACTCCAGAGAGTAAAGAAGAAAAAGCCAAGGCAGAAGAAGCGGCAAAAAGTAATGTAGTGCAAATGGGTGAACCGCTCAGCCGTCCAGACGAGTTGGTGGGTAATACTTATAAAATCAAAACACCAGTCACCGAGCATGCGCTCTACATCACCATTAACGATATCGTGATGAACGCAGGCACACCGCAAGAGCATCGCCGCCCGTTCGAGGTGTTTATCAACTCCAAAAACATGGAGCACTTCCAATGGATCGTCGCCCTCACCCGCGTCATGTCTGCCGTGTTCCGTAAAGGTGGCGATGTCACTTTCTTGGTAGAAGAGCTAAAAAGCGTATTCGAACCAAGTGGCGGTTACTTTAAAAAAGGCGGCAAATTTGTGCCAAGTCTAGTAGCAGAAATTGGTGAAGTAGTAGAGAAACATCTACAAAACATCGGCATGTTAGAAAAAGCAGGCTTAGATGAACACCAACAAAAACTAGTCGAAGAGAAAAAAGCAGAATACTTAGAAAAACACGCCGAAAGCGGCGAAGCCATGAACGATGAAGGCTTCCCAAAAGGCGCAACGCTCTGTAAAAAATGTAACACCAAAGCCAGCATTATTATGGATGGCTGTTTAACTTGTTTGAATTGTGGTGAGAGTAAGTGTGGTTGATTCGTTAATGTAAAAAAAGGAGCTTAAGCTCCTTTTTTACTATTAGTTCGAGCCTGAGTTGTGGAAGCAATCAAGGCTCGAACTAAACTATAACAAGGTAAACTAAAAAAGAATAATTAGGGTCGGGGTAAAATTAAACCCTATTGATTGATTAGATGGTACGACTTATGGAAAATAACGAAGAAGCAATTATAGAATTACAAACGAAGCTGTCATTTCAAGAGGATTTATTGGAAAGCCTTAACCAGGTTGTTATTGAACAGCAAGGCCAGATTGCAAAACTACAACGCACGGTAGAGTCGATAATAGGGCAAATGGATAGTATGCAAAGCGCGATGCAGGATAATGGGCCGCGACAAGAGATACCGCCGCATTATTAACGTTTTCCTTTAATCCAAAACCGAATCAATAGCTCGCGTAGGGCGGACTCGTTACAGTCCGCCGAATAAAAATAAATGGATTGAGTCGTCGTTTTAGATCTCGCAATGAAGGCATAATCACTGGCTAATCTCTACGCCTTTCCAAAAAGCGAGGTAGTCTTTGATATTGGCGGCTTGCTCTTTTGGGTTGTGATAAACCCATGCTGCATTTTGATTAACATTGCCATCAACAGTGATCGTGTAATAGTGAGCAAGCCCTTTCCAGCCGCAGGTGGTGGTGTGGTCAGTTTTGGTTAAATAGGTATGGTTAATTGATTCTGGTGGAAAGTAGTGATTGCTTTCTACCACAATCGTATTATTTGATTCTGCGATGACTTGGTTGTTCCAAATTGCTTTCATTGTTGGCCTCTGGCGTTAATCGTTTGATAAAAGGTTAAATTGCTTTTTATTGACAAGTTGCGTTGACTAAACGTTCGCCGTCATTTACTGATTGAATAATTAAAATGCAGGTACAAAAAAACGGGCATTAGCCCGTTTTTAATTTAACCGCATGATTAATCAAACTGATAGTTCATGTTTGGTCGTTTGCTTGTAAATTGTCTATTTAATCTTTTGCTTGTTGTAGATTCTTGTTCATCTACATAAGTTGCGCCAATCCAATTATCATCTGCATGGTAAGCATCTTTATTGTTTACTGCTGGGTTATATGCAGCTCTTTTGCTGATGAATTTAAGTCTTGTTGCATTGTGTACAACATCATCTGCTGAAGCAGCTGCTAGGTGTATTTTTTGTGCTGTTTGATTAGTCGCTGCTTGCTGACCGTTTTCTTGGTTTGCATATGCATTGATTGATACAGTTAATAAAAGTGCGCTTAATAGTGATAGTGTTTTCATTTTATTTCTCCTTGTAATGAGTGTTTAAACTGTAAAGCCCGTTTAATTGAATTGCTTTACCATGAAACGTATTGTGCGCGTGAAGGGTCAATAGAAAATCTACTGGTATACCTATATCGGTATATACCAAATGGCATATTTTGAATTGGGATCTAGCGCGCTTGCGCTGTAAGTTTTAAACTTTTCATGCGGCAAAAATGCACTACGTTTCTTGACGCCCTACTCGACTTTTGTATCTATGATGTTGTTACTAATTAATCATTGAAGCAATAGGCTTAGAATCCATTGATTTAGCTAAACGACGTCCTTAGCACTTTCCATTTTCAGTACGCCATCTCTATCATCACTTGGTTATTTTTGATTTATTCTCGAAAGACGGATAAAAAAATGCCCCCAATAGGAGGCATTTATTCTTTGCTTGATACAGATTAAAACATTAGTAATCCATCTCAGGCATTGCAGGTGTTGCCGCTTTTTCTTCTTTAGGCAGTTCTGCCACCGTTGCATCGGTGGTGAGAATCAAGCCAGCAATCGAGGCGGCATTTTGCAAGGCGGTGCGGGTTACTTTGGTTGGATCTACCACACCGGTTTCGACCAAATCAGCATATTCGCCAGTGGCAGCGTTGTAGCCGAAATTACCTTTGCCTTCCAAGACTTTTGATACCACCACAGAAGCTTCTTCGCCCGCGTTTTTAACAATGGCGCGTAATGGTTCTTCAATGGCACGTAACACAATGCGAATACCAGCGTCTTGGTCATCATTGTCGCCTTTTAAGGTTGGCATGGTGCTACGTGCACGCAATAGCGCTACACCGCCGCCAGGTACAATACCTTCTTCCACCGCAGCACGGGTTGCATGCAAGGCATCATCCACACGGTCTTTTTTCTCTTTCATTTCAACTTCGGTTGCGGCACCAATTTTAATTACTGCTACGCCGCCAGAGAGTTTTGCCACACGTTCTTGCAATTTCTCTTTGTCGTAGTCTGAGGTTGATTCCGCAATCTGAGCTTGTATGTTTTTAACTCGTGCTTTGATTTTGTCTTGGTCACCAGCACCGTCAATAATGATGGTGTTTTCTTTCTGAATCTCAACCCGTTTAGCGCTACCTAAGTGGCTGATTTCCACTTTTTCTAGCTGCATGCCTGTTTCTTCTGAAACCACAGTAGCGTTAGTTAAGATTGCAATATCTTCTAACATGGCTTTGCGGCGGTCGCCAAAACCTGGGGCTTTTACGGCAGCCACTTTTAAGATGCCACGCATGCTGTTGATTACTAATGTTGCTAAAGCTTCGCCTTCAATATCTTCAGAGATAATCAACAATGGCTTATTGGTTTTCGCAACATTTTCGAGCGTAGGCAATAAGTCACGGATGTTGCTGATTTTTTTGTCGTATAACAAAATCATTGGGTCATCAAGCACCGCAACTTGCTTGTCTGGATTGTTGATAAAGTAAGGGCTGATATAACCACGGTCAAACTGCATACCTTCAACCACTTCTAACTCATTTTCTAGCGATTTACCTTCTTCAACGGTAATCACGCCTTCTTTACCAACTTTATCCATGGCGTCTGCAATAATTTTGCCGATGTCAGCATCAGAGTTGGCAGAAATTGCACCAACTTGGGCAATCTCTTTGTTAGTGGTGATGGGTTTAGATAGTTTTTTCAGTTCATCAACCAAGGCGGTGACGGCTTTGTCGACGCCGCGCTTCAAGTCCATTGGGTTCATGCCAGAAGCCACGTATTTCATGCCTTCTTGCACAATGGATTGCGCTAATACTGTCGCGGTTGTGGTACCGTCGCCTGCAATATCCGCAGTTTTAGACGCCACTTGTTTGACCATTTGTGCGCCCATGTTTTCAAATTTATCTTTGAGCTCAATTTCTTTGGCTACTGATACGCCATCTTTGGTAATCACTGGTGCACCAAAGCTACGCTCTAATAATACATTGCGACCCTTAGGACCCAATGTCACTTTGACTGCATCTGCTAATGTATTTACGCCTTTGACAATACGAGAGCGTGCATTGTCATGAAATTTAACTTCTTTTGCTGCCATATCAAATATCTCCTTTAATGAAAAAATAATTTAAAAAAGATGGGTTGATTTGCTTATGCGACTTTTTTCAAACCAGCGGCTTGATTGTCGATAATGCCTAGGATGTCTTCTTCCCGCATGACTAAGTATTCTTGACCATCCAACTTAATCGTTTGCCCCACATATTTGCCAAACAACACATGGTCGCCTACTTTCACTTCGAGTTCACGCAAGCTACCATCTTGCAATTGTTTGCCTTTGCCCACCGCCAATACTTCACCTTGTTCAGGTTTTTCTGCGGCAGTATCGGGAATCACAATGCCAGA
>JBFJJY010000008.1:0-14664 GCA_041612055.1 Methylophilaceae bacterium
CGATTGAATGTGTGGAGTCGTATGACGCCATATGAGCGAGAAAATGCGCGCAAACGTTTCCAAAAGTTTCATAGCTTGAGTGCGGAAGAGCAGCAAGCATTACGCAACAAATGGGCAGAGCATCAGAAATTGCCATACCAAGAGCGTGAAAAGCTACGTAAACAATCTGGGGAAGTTTATTACGATCCAGAGCTAGATTAGTTTTGTTGTTACTTGAAGTTTTTTATAGCGCCCACTTATTCATTTAGTGGGCTTTTTTCATTATTTTTGGATAAAAGTTATGAATAATGTTGGTTTAATCAGCCGTTTTGCAGCGTGTGTTTATGAGTTTTTATCGTTGATTGCACTATGGTTGTTTTGTACCGCGATTTTTATGATGATATTCGGCAGCCCAGAAACAGGATTGAAACGATTGTTGTTGCAAACGGTATTGTGGCTACTGACAGGTGCTTATTTTATTCGTTGTTGGGTTGCAACGGGTCAAACTCTGGCTGCGCAAGCATGGAAGCTAAAAGTAGTTGACCAGCACAATAATGCGCTGACTGTTTCATTGGCAACTTTACGATATTTACTAGCGACGTCGTCTTTAATGGCTTTTGGTGTTGGTTATTGGTGGGCTTTTATCGACAAAAATCGATTGTTTTTACATGACAGAATATTAAAAACACGATTAATTAAGGTGAACAAAAAACCGCATTAGCGTCGTTCAATCATCAAAATAAGCGTCAAGCCCCCAAGTAGGAATAAAGTGGTTGGAGTGATGGCGCTCATGAGTGGCGGCCAATCATTCAGTACGCCCAAGTGACTAAATACGCGGTTCATGATTTGGTAGACAACGCCGAGTAAAATCCCGATGAATATTTTAGTACTGGTGCTAGAGGCGCGTTGCTGTAAAAAGCCAAATGGGAGCGCTAAAATAACCATGACAATACAAGCAAGCGGATAAATGAGTTTTGCCCAAAGCGCGACCTCGTAACGGGTAGTTTTTTGTTTATTTTTAGCTAAATGTGAAATAAAAGCGTATAAATTCCATGCTGACATTTTTTCTGGTGCAACAAGGAGAATATTCAATAGCTCAGGGCGAATTGCCGATTCCCAATTTGCTTTATTGAAAAATGCGGTTTCTATCTGGTTTTTGTCCGTTTGGCTCGTTTCGCTAAATTTGGTTTGTATGACATCACTGAGGCTCCAGCGACCATCGATATATTCTGCTTTTTTTGCATTGCTAATGGTTGTTAGTTTAAAGCGCTCGTCAAACTCATAAATAATGATGTCCAGTAGAGTCGCATCAGGTAATACCGTCGCCACATTAATAAAACTTTTATTATCTTTTACCCATAAGCCTGATTTGAAATCTTGCGCAACGACCGCATCTGTTGCTTGAATCCGCATCCGTTGCGCGACTTTTTCGCTGATAGGGGTGATGAGCTCGCCAACCAGAAAGGTGATGATGGTAAATAACAACCCAACTTTTGCTAAAGTAAAGCCAATATTACCGATGGATAATCCGCTAACCCGCATCACAATCAACTCAGAGCTGCGGCCTAATGTGCCTAAGCTGACCATCATACCAATCAGGACAGCGACAGGTGCTACCTCATAAATATGTCCTGGAATGCTGAGCAGAACAAAAGTGAGCATATTAGAAATGTTATAGTTGCCGCGGCCGAGATTTTCCAGTTCTTGGATAAAATCGAAAAATGAGAACATCGCAAGTAAGCCCAGCATAATCATTAAGATGCTTAGCGTTGACTCTTGCCATAGATAGCGGTTAAGAATGCGCATGATTAATTCAGTTTTTCTCTTTAAGAGACGGTTTTTCTAGGGATTAATTTCATGATTGAGATTGGTAATATCGGCAGTAAATAATTGCGACGATAGAACAAATAAATCGCTAACAAAGCAAATAAGCCGTGTACTGGCCATAGTCCGATGAGTGGATGTATTTTGCTTTGTGTGATCCATGCTTCAAAAATATTGAGCATATTGTTATAGATAATAAAGATAAAAACGGCCAACATCACATTGAGTGAGCGGCCTGCTCGCGGGTCGACAAAGCTTAGTGGAATAGCCAGTAAGACAAGGATAATCGCAGAGACTGGAATCGCCAATCGTGATTGGAACTCTGCTTTATCTCTAGGATTATCACTTAAAATAAGACTGATCGAAGGAATCGTTTCAGATTTTATTGCTGGTTGCGCGATTTCTTTTGTTTCAAGTCGTAACGCATAACGTTCAAACTCAGTAGAGGACATTTCTGCTGAGTTGGGTTTGCCTTGATATCGTCTGCCATTCTCTAGCAGAATAAAACGATCGTCATTTTCGGCAGTGTAGCGACTGCCTTTGCTCGCAACAATAATTCCTGTTTTTTGATGCTGGGTTGATTGGATAAATACATTCTTAACCACATTACCTAGCTCATCAAAGCTTTCTACAAAATAGACACGCTCACCATTGTTGGACTCTTTAAATACACCTGGACTGATGGAGGATGACTCATCTCGTGCTTTAAGTTGCGCTTCATACTCGGTCACTTTTTGGTTAGCCCAAGGCATCACAAAAAAACTCAGTAAAGTAATGATAATAGTCACAGGGATTGCAAAACCGAGAATCGGCCGAATCCATTTTGTGATGCCCAAGCCTGATGTGAGCCAGATGACCATTTCAGAGTCACGATACCAGCGTGTTAGCGTGAGTAACACCGCTAAAAAGATGGTTAATGACAACAACGCAGGCAAAAAGCGAATTAAATTAAAGCCAAGAATGGTGGTCAGTGCGTCATTGGGTATCCAGCCTTTTGCCGCCTTTCCTACTAAGAAGCCCGCACGCTGTGCAACCACAATGCCAATTAGAATGAGGAAGAGTGCAGTCGCTGTGAAGATGAGCTCATGCGATAATGATTTTTTAAAAATTTTCAATTGATTAGATTACGCTTTTATTTCATATCAAAACACTGGATAATTAACTTAATATTTTCAGACAACAGTATAAGGTTTAATAGATGGAATTTAGCATAAAAAATGGGAATCCTGAAAAACAACGTCATGATTGTTTGATTGTTGGCGTGTTTGAGAATAAAAAATTGTCCGTTTCTGCCGAATTGTTAGACGCGGCTTCAAATCAAGCAATTAGTGCAGTGGTTAAAACGGGAGATATGAGTGGCGAACTCGCTACAACATTATTAATGCATCAGTTGCCAAATGTCATGGCTAAACGGGTGTTATTGATTGGCCTTGGTAAGCAAAGTGAATTTGGCATTAAACAATACTTGAAAGCAACACGAGCAGCCGTTAACGCACTGCCAAAGGTGGCAAAGGATGCGGCATTTTACTTAGCTGAGTTGCCTGTAGCAGCCATGACGATAGCGCAAAAAACGGCGCAAATAGCGGAGATTGTTTCAGATGCAACTTATCAAATCAACGCGTTAAAATCTAAAAAAGCAGAAGAAATTGCTTTAAAAAAAGTCGCAATCTTTGTTGAAAAAGCGCATGAAGCAGAAGCGCAGTTAGCATTAACACAAGGTTTGGCGATTGCTGAAGGTGTGCGAATGGCAAAAGATTTAGGTAACTTGCCAGGCAACATTTGTACGCCAACCTATTTAGGTAAGCAAGCGAAGCAGTTAGCCAAAGAATATGGTTTTAAAGTAGAGGTGTTGGATAAGGCGCAAATCGAAAAATTAGGCATGGGTTCATTCTTAGGTGTCGCTCAGGGTAGTGATGAGCCGATGCGCTTAATCGTATTGCAACACCAAAAGGGTAAAAAAGAGCAAAAACCAATCGCACTTGTGGGCAAAGGCATTACCTTTGATACAGGTGGCATTTCACTCAAGCCAGGCAGTGAAATGGATGAAATGAAATATGACATGTGTGGCGCCGCTAGTGTTTTAGGGACTTTTAAAGCCATTGGCGAAATGGATTTGCCAATCAATGCAGTTGGGATTATTCCAACCTGCGACAATATGCCCAGCGGTAAAGCATTAAAACCAGGTGATATCGTGACGAGCATGTCTGGGCAAACCATCGAAGTGCTTAATACCGATGCAGAAGGCCGATTAGTGCTATGTGATGCATTAACCTATGCAGAAAAATTTGAGCCAAGCACCGTGGTTGATGTCGCGACATTAACTGGCGCTTGTGTGATTGCGCTTGGACATCATGCATCAGCTGTTTATAGTAATCAAGATGCATTGGCGGCAGAGTTAATTGCTGCTGGAGAAGCATCACATGATCGAGCTTGGCATATGCCTTTGTGGGACGATTATCAGCCACAGCTTGATAGTAATTTTGCTGATATGGCGAATATCGGTGGACGTGCTGGCGGCAGTATTACAGCAGCTTGCTTTTTATCACGATTTGCTAAAAAGTATGATTGGGCACATTTGGATATTGCAGGAACTGCTTGGAAGTCTGGTAAAGCCAAAGGCGGTACTGGCCGACCAGTGCCTTTGCTAACAACGTTCTTGATTAAGCGCGCATTAACTGATTAAGTTGGCTTTGGCATGACACGGATAATTTTTTATTCTAATCTACGTGATAAACAAGCTGCATTACTCATGTTACTAAACAAAGCGCTGGCAAAAAGGCATTTAGTCACGTTGTTTACAGAAAGCGAGCAAGCGGCAAAAGCCTATAGTGAAATCTTGTGGCAACAGGATCAATTGAGTTTTTTGCCTAATGTATTGGCATCACATGAATTAGCAACTGAAACACCTGTTGTTCTCGATTGGCAAGAGAAACAGTTGTGTCATGATGATATATTGGTTAATCTGACACAGCGACAGCTGACCGTTTTTAGTCGATACAGACAACTGGTAGAACTGGTTGGTACAGATGAGCAAGATAAAACGTTAGCAAGAGAACGGTTCAAATTTTATCGTGATAGAGGATACGAAATTAAGCATTTTGATGAAGCGCAGTTAATTCATTAAACGATGATTTCTTTAGAATAGGTAGAGCATATTTTGGCGGAAGATAAAATACCAGTATTAACAGAAGTTTATAAACCCAAAACAACTGCAAAAGCGGAAGTCAATCACACGACGACAGAAGTGAATGCTGATTTAGTTGCTAAAGTCACGGCGCAAGTTCGGCCGAGATTAGAGTCAGAAATTACCGAGTTTGTATTGGATGAACTCAAGGCTGAAATTAAAAAAGCGCACAATGATGTAATTGCATCAACGCAAAGCTTTGTTGATAAAACAAAAGCAGATCTTAAAACAGAGCTGCCTCAGATGTATCAAGACAGCGTGAAGCTGGCCCAAGTCGATATTGATGCATTAAAAAAAGCGACATTAGATGAAGTATTAATGTCCATTCGTAAAGAGATGGTGGATTTTCAAGAAAGCATTGTTAAGGAACATCAACAACAAATTAATGAAGCCCTAGCTGCTATTGCAAAACGTGCTGAAGAAAATGCATCAGAGCAAATTGGCGTTATGCATAGCCGGGTTGGCACCATGCAACAAGAAGCTTTTACCAAATTAAGGCAAGAATTTGTTGTAGAAAAAGAGACCTTGCTTAATGCGGCAACGACTGAAATAAAAACAACATTCTCAACTCAAATGGCGGATGGTCAAGAAAAGTTGAAAGAGAATATAGAGGCAACACTCAATAAAGCAATCCCTGGCATGGAAAGCCGCTTACGCGCTCAGCTTGTGACAGAGTTGCAACAATTATTGCTTAAAGTTAAGTTTGTCTTGCCAGAATAATGGACTAATCCACTAGCTTGGCATATGCCTCGGCCGTCAGCAAATGCTCAGTATCATTAATGTTTGCGGGCTTGAATTTGAAAATCCATGCTTGGTAAGGATGATCGTTAATGGCTTCAGGCATGTTGATTAATTCTTCATTGATTTCTGTCACAACGCCATGCATTGGTGCGTGTAAATCAGAGCCCGTTTTAACTGATTCCACCAATCCGCAAGGTTGCTCAGCGACTAATGTACTGTCAATTTTAGGCATCTCAAGATACACAATATCACCTAGTAAATCCTGCGCGTAATCAGTAATGCCAGCCAGCCAATTGCCGTCATCTGTTTCTTGGACCCATAAGTGTTCTGCGGTGTAATGTAAAAGAGGCGGTAATTTCATCATTCGAAGTTAACTTAAGTATTTAGTTTTGGAAAAAGATGCCGTTATTCTCTCATAAATAATGAATGCTAGGATATGTGTAAAGGCAATAGACATATCTGTACTTCAGTATTTTTTTATATATGTCGAATAACTGATTGACCAGTAAGAGTTTTGTGGCTAATATAAGTTCCTACATTTGATTATAACTAAGGGCTGTTTGTGACGTTTTCTTATAAAAAATACATGCTACTTGTTATCGCGATTTCGCTTGTATCTTTACCTGTTGAGTTTTTAGTGACGCAAGCGCATGCGCAAGATGGCACCTCTAGTTCATATAACAAAAAAAATGTTAAAAACGCCAATTATCACAAAGAACAATCCCGTAAAGAAAAGCTGAAGGCAAGTCAATTAGCTTGGAGTGAACAACGTGCAAAAGATTTAGGCGAGCATTATGATGGCAGTTCCTTGCCACAACTCGCTTCAGATAAAGTGTTGGTTGTTAATCAAAACACGGGTGAGATTAAATATGCCAAAAACAGCCATGTAGTGAGTCCAATTGCGTCGATTACAAAACTCATGACAGCAATGGTTGTTCTTGACGCTAGACAGCCATTTGATGAGATGATTGATATCTCCGAACAAGATGTTGATACGATTAAAGGTACACGATCCCGTCTAGGTGTTGGCACTGTATTGAGTCGCGCGGATATGTTTAGATTGGCGCTGATGTCGTCAGAAAATAGAGCTGCGTTTTCATTGGCTCGCCATTACCCTGGCGGTAAAGCTGCTTTTGTAAAAGCAATGAACGTTAAAGCGATGTCACTAGGCCTCACCCATTCTCATTTTGCTGAGCCAACGGGTTTAATGTATCAAAACACATCGACAGCTGAAGATTTATATAAATTAGTTGCTGCTTCTTACCAATATCCAGAAATTCGCAACGCAACGACAACACCTTTTTATCATGTCTCAATTGATGGACGAGCAAATCCAGTTGAATTTAAGAATACCAATACCTTGGTTCGGGAAGGTGAATGGGATATTGGATTATCTAAAACGGGTTTTATTAATGAAGCTGGACGTTGTTTGGTGATGCAAACGACAATAGCGGGTGAGCCAATGATTGTGGTCTTTTTAAATGCGGATGGCACAAACAAACGCACAGGCGATGCCTACCGTGTTCGTAAATGGATTGAATATCATCACGCCAATCCTGTGGTAGCGCATAAAGATACAGTAGAGCCTAAATTAGTGATGAGCGGTCAAATCTATCAGAATTAAGTATCTGCATTAATGCACTGTTAATAAATAAAAAAGTGGGTTTCCCCACTTTTTTATTGCCGTTATTTTGCTGCTTTCTTGACGGGTGCTTTTTTGGCTGCCGCTTTCTTAGCAGGTGCTTTTTTCGGCGCAGCCTTTTTCTTAACGGCAGTTTTCTTCGCAGGTGTGCCTTTCGCTTCTTTTTCAGCTAATAAACCAATCGCTTCCTCAAAGGTTAATTCTTCAGGTGCAATACTTTTTGGCAAGGTTGCACGTATTTTTTTATGCTGTACATAAGGTCCATAGCGACCCTCATAGACTTCAACACGACCTTCACCAGATGGGTGTTCGCCTAAATCAGCAATTGGTGCAGGTCCTTTGTGCGCTTGCGCTAGTAACTCAACAGCCTCAGCTTGATTAATCGTGAACACGTTATGTGTTTTAGGAATCGATTTAAATTTGCCATCGTGATTCACATAAGGGCCAAAACGACCAATATTCGCCACTATTTTTTTATTGGTTTCAGGATGCAACCCTAAATCGCGCGGCAGGGAAAGTAAACTGTTCGCCACATCCAGATTGACATCAGCAATAGGAATATCTTTTGGAATACTCACGCGTTTTGGTTTTTTCTTCTCGCCCTCAACGGCCACGCCGAGTTGAATATAAGGACCGTACGGACCATTCATTAAGTAAATCTCTTTGGCTGTTTCCTTATCAATCCCAATGGCAACAGGGTCTGCGCCTACTTCTGCAGCACCATTGGCACTGCGTTTGTAATCGCATTTTGGCTCATCGTTATAGCCCGTACAGCCAATAAAAGTGCCGTAACGGCTCAATTGTTTTTGCAATTGTTTGCCGCATTTTGGGCATCGCTCATCAATCAGCTCGTTACCTGGACGGTCAACATCGGCTTTGCTAATCACTTGATTATTAAAGCCTTGCCAAAATTCATCCATCAACGGTATCCACTCTTGCGTGCCTTCAGCTACGTTATCTAGCGCAGTTTCTAATTTAGCAGTGAAATCGTAATCGACATATTTGGTGAAATGTTCCGTTAAAAATTTATTCACCACACGGCCAACATCGGTTGGCGTAAAACGCTTTTTATCCAACAACACATATTCGCGATCTTGCAGTGTGCTGATAATACTTGCATAAGTAGAAGGACGGCCAATGCCGTATTCTTCTAATGTTTTGACCAAGCTAGCCTCGCCATAACGTGGTGGCGGTTCGGTAAAATGTTGATCACCATAAATTTTATCAACCTCTAACACTTCGCCTGTTTCTAAGCGCGGCAATTTTGCTTCGGCATCATCATCTTCTGCGCTATCGGTGCCTTCTTTATAGACGGCAATAAAACCAGGGAATATTAAGGTTTGACCACTGGCGCGGAACAAGTTGGCTTCAGAACCAACACTCAAATCAACACTCACCGCATCAAAAACGGCAGGCGTCATTTGGCAAGCAAGCGTACGTTTCCAAATCATTTCATACAGCTTAAATTGCTCATCATTTAAATATTGACGCACTGCCGTTGGCGAGCGTGAAATATCAGTAGGGCGAACAGCTTCATGCGCTTCTTGCGCATTTTTAGATTTTGTTTTGTAAACAATCGGTGTTTTAGGCAAATAATCCGCATCAAAATTAGTTTTAATGTGGTCACGAATCTGCGCAATCGCCTCATTCGCCAAGCTGAATGAATCGGTACGCATATAAGTAATTAAACCCACAGTGCCGCTACCAACATCAATACCTTCATATAGCTGTTGTGCAATACGCATGGCACGGCTGGTAGTGAAGCCCAGTTTTCGCACCGCTTCTTGTTGCAATGTCGATGTGGTAAATGGTGGCGCAGGGCTACGTTTGCGTTGTTTTTTCTCAACGCGCGAAACCGTTGTTTTACCTGCACTCGCCAATAATAACTTGCCAACAATATCGGCTTGTTGGTCATGATTAATGACGGTAAATTGCTCAACTTTTTCACCATTAAGTTGAATCAGTTTTGCGTTAAAGCTATGTTGGTGTTTCAGCGCATCTAAATGAATGCTCCAATATTCTTGGTTTTGAAACGCCTCAATTTCTAATTCGCGCTCTACAATTAAACGCAGCGCAGGGCTTTGTACCCGACCAGCCGACAAGCCGCGGCGTATTTTTTTCCATAACAATGGCGATAAATTAAAACCAACCAAATAATCCAAAGCCCGTCTTGCTTGCTGCGCATTCACCAAATCCATCGCAATATCACGCGGATGATCAATCGCGTGCTGCACCGCAGTTTTGGTAATTTGGTTAAATTCAACGCGTTTGAGCAGCTTATCTTTCAACAGCTTTTTATCCGCTAAAATTTCTGCAATATGCCAAGAAATCGCCTCGCCCTCGCGGTCCGGATCGGTTGCCAGATAAATGCTATCTGCTGCTTTTACCGCTTTAGCAATCGCATCCACATGCTTTTTGTTGCGTTCAATAATGTCATACTTCATGGCAAACTGATTATCAGGATCAACCGCACCATTCTTTGGGATAAGATCGCGCACATGACCATAAGAAGCCAACACCTCAAAATCACTTCCAAGGTATTTCTTTAGGGTTTTTGCTTTTGAGGGGGATTCTACAATGAGTAATTTAGACATTTAGTTATGTAAGTAAAAGAGATTATTTGATTCATTGTTCTAGATAATAGCAAGCAAAACCGAAATTGCACAACCAATTAAAAGAAACAACCCCTATAAAGCATTAAAATCGCGCTAGTGACGGGTAAATTCTATTCGTTTGCCATCATCACTCACGATATTCAACGCTGCGCCTTCGTTAGCAATGTCACCAAATAAAGGATCTTCATCCTTTAAATCAGCTTGGCTCAAGCCTTTAAAATCATATAAATTGGTATCTGCCAAATGCGAAGGCTCAATATTACCAATCGCGCGGAAGATATTATTGATACGGCCTGGCTGCTCACGCTCCCAAGCTTGCAACATCTCTTTAACGTGTTGCCGTTGCAAATTCTCTTGGCTGCCGCATAAATTACACGGAATAATCGGAAACGCCATCCCGCGCGCATACGCTGCAATATCCTTCTCACTGCAATACGCCAAAGGACGAATCACAATATTCTGTTTATCGTTGGTAGAGAGCTTAGGCGGCATCGCCTTCATCTTCGCTCCAAAAAACATATTGAGGAATAAGGTTTCCACAATGTCATCACGGTGATGTCCCAAAGCAATTTTATTCGCACCCAGCTTTTTAGCCGTTGTGTAAATAATGCCACGGCGCAAACGCGAGCAAAGCGAGCAAGTCGTCTTCCCTTCAGGAATCTTCTCCTTCACCACAGAATAAGTATCCGCCTCCACAATGCGATACTCAACGCCCAACTGCTCAAAATAAGCAGGCAAAATATGCTCAGGAAACCCTGGCTGCTTCTGATCCAAATTCATCGCAATGAGTTTAAAGTTGATCGGCGCCCGCTCCTGCAAAGCCAACAACATCATCAGCATGGTAAAACTATCCTTACCACCACTCATACACACCAAAACCGTATCACCATCCTCAATCATATTGTAATCACCAATCGCCTTACCCGTTGCGCTAATCAACTGATTGCGCAATTTCAGAAAATTGTTACTGGCATTATCGGGATAGTGTTTGGTTTTCATGGGTGGGGATTATAGCGTAAAAGATTTGAATTGATGGTAAGTTGCTAAACTGGAAGGGTTTATATAGATTGATGGAGTGCGAAAGCACATAACAAAAAATACCATGTTGTCGAATATGGCTTGTCTTAAAATTAAATTCTCCAATTTTAATTATTTAAAGCAATTACTGAATTTTAACTAAAAATCAGCATGTCAGCGTTTGTTCTATCTGTGTCAAATAGGAGAGTTATTCGACTCATCAATTCTGTCTTCTAAAATTCAGAATGAAAAGGTTGAATTTACAGCGAATTTTATCTAAACATACATACTTGCCCAATAACTCTACACATGCCGTTTAGGACTGTTTTCTATAAATTAATCGATCTGCCCCCATCCACAGCCAACACATGCCCTGTAATAAACGGCGCATCGGCCGCTAGAAATTTCACGGCTTTGGCAATATCAGTTGGCTCACCTATGCGTTTGAGTAGGGTTTGTGAGACGACGCGTTTGCGGTAGACTTCGTTGAATTCTGGGTTGTTATCTGGCCATAGTACAGGGCCGGGTGCAACGGCGTTGACGCGGACTTCTGGGCTGAGTTCTTGCGCGAGTGATTTGGTGAGTGTGACTAAGCCTGCCTTAGCAACGCTATACACTACGTAGCCTTTTTTCGGGCTTTCAATATGCATATCGGTAATGTTGATGATGCAGCCATGACTTTTTTTCAGGTCTTTTGCTGCCGCTTGCGATAAAAAGGTGGGCGCTTTTAAATTGCTGCCGATTAAGTCGTTCCAATTATTTTCATCAATATTGCCAATTTCTGTTGGTTCATAAGTCGAGGCATTATTGATGAGAATATCGAGTTTGCCAAATCGTTTAGTTGTTTCGCGCACTAAGCTGGAAACAATCGCAATATTCAATAAATCACCCTGAATAATGCTGACACTATCAGGACGTTGTAGATTCAATTCTGCCTGTATGGCTTTGGCTTCTTGCTTTGAAGTGTTGTAGTGAATCATCAAGTTTGCACCGTGCGCATGCAGTTCACGACTGATTGCCGCGCCGACACGCTTCGCACCGCCGGTGATGAGGACAACTTTATTTTGCAAAGCTGTGTTCTGAAAGTTTGTGGTCAATTGCTTGCTCGTTTTCTTTTGAAAAATATTATAATGACTTTATGACTGCTCTACCTATTCCATCAGCCAAATCCCAGTACTATAGCCAACAATTAAGTGATTTAGTTCAGAAAAAAATTGCCGATTTTAGCGGTTGGATTTCTTTTACTGACTTTATGCACATGGCGCTGTATACGCCCACGTTTGGTTATTATAGTGGCGGTGGGCAAAAATTTGGCAATATGAACAATGGTGGTGGTGATTTTGTGACCGCACCGCAAATTACACCTTTATTTGCACAAGCGTTTGCACAGCAAGTGGGGCAAGTAGTCGCGCTAACACAGGGTGATGTTTTAGAGCTGGGTGCAGGGACGGGGTTGTTAGCGGCTGATTTATTATTGACGCTCGCGCAGTTAAATCAATTGCCAATTCAATATTGTATTCTTGAAGTAAGCAGTCACTTACGTACAGTGCAAAAAGAAACCTTGCAACAAAAGCTTACGCCAGCGCTATTTGAGCGAGTGAAGTGGTTGGATAGGTTGCCAACTGATTTTGTTGGATTCATGTTTGGTAATGAAGTGTTGGATGCGATTCCTGTCCATTTGCTGGTGAAAAAACAGGATGCTGTTTATGAGCGAGGTGTGACTTTTGATGCTACTTTTCAGTGGCAAGATAAGCCAGTGCAAGATGCAAGCTTGGCTGAGCCGCTAAATGTTGAGCAACTGCCTAATGATTATTTAACGGAAGTGTGTCCTGCTGCCAACGGTTTAATCAAGAGTTTAGCTACCTCGCTAAAAGCAGGCGCTATTTTGATGATTGATTATGGTTTTTCAGCCCATGAGTATTACCACCCACAACGGAATGAGGGCACATTGATGTGCCATTATCAACATTATGCGCATAGTGATCCGCTTATTCATGTCGGGTTGCAAGATATTACGGCGCATGTGAACTTTACCGCGATTGCCGAAGCAGGTTTAAGTGAGCATTTAACTTTGCATGGTTATTGCAATCAAGCGCAGTTTTTAATGAATTGCGGCCTATTAGATATTTTGGCAACTGTGTTGCCTGAGCAGGCGGAGATTTATATGCCTATGTCAGCCGCAGTGCAAAAATTATTATCACCTGCTGAAATGGGTGATTTGTTCAAAGTGATGGCCTTTACCAAAAACTTAGATGAAAGTAATGATTTTGTGCTGCTTGGTTTTACCAGTGGCGATAAGTCTCACACTCTCTAGTATAATCCTGCTCATGACGGAATTGATTAAAAAACAGACTAAGCCTTATGTTGAACCAGCGGAGGGTGAGCCGCGTCCCATTCGCAGCTTTGTGTTGCGACAAGGGCGTTTGACCAAAGGGCAACAAAAGGCACTGGAAGCAGGTTGGCCAGTATTTGGTGTTGACTATCAAAACCAGCCTTTAGATTTGCCACAATTGTTCGCGCGCGATGCCTCGAAAAAGATTTTAGAGATTGGGTTTGGCATGGGCGATGCAACCGCCAAAATTGCTCAAACTTTGCCTGATACGGATTTTTTAGCGGTTGAGGTGCATTTGCCCGGTGTGGGTGCTTTGCTGAAGATGATGCAAGAAGAAGCTATTGGTAATATTCGCATCATCCAACATGACGCGGTAGAAGTGTTGCAACACATGTTATTGGATAATAGCTTGGATGGCGTGCATATTTTCTTCCCTGATCCGTGGCATAAAAAGCGTCATAACAAACGCCGTTTGATTCAGGCGGAATTTGTAAAGCTGTTGTGCAGTAAGCTGAAAGTGGGTGCTTACATTCATGTGGCTACCGATTGGCAAGAATACGCGGAATGGGTATTGGACGTGTTGAGTGCGGAGCCGATGTTAAAGAATACGGCGCACGATTACGCAGAAAAACCGAGCTATCGACCATTAACCAAATTTGAGAACCGAGGTATCAAACTCGGGCACGGTGTTTGGGATTTAGTCTTCAATCGTATTTGATTGTACTGGTTGTTCTGGAAATAACCAACCACCAATCATTTTTTCTGTTTCTGCTACCCCAAGTTTTTTTAAGCTAGAGAACAGTTGTACCGTGATGTTATCTCCCCACACTTGATTCAATTCTTTTCTGACTTTTAACAAAGTTTGCATGGCCTCGTTGCGTGATAGTTTGTCTGACTTTGTGAGCAACACATGCACGGGTTTTTTGCTATGGCAAAACCAATCTAACATTTGTCTATCGAGCGGTGTTAGTGGATGACGGCTATCCATCACCAAAACTAATCCAAATAAACTTGTACGGTCGGTTAAATAACTGGATAAAACCCCTTGCCAATGTTTGCGCACGCTTTCAGGGACTTTTGCATAACCGTAGCCTGGCAAGTCGACTAAAAATTTATCATCACCTTTTTCTGGGTTTAAGCAAAAAAAGTTAATGAGTTGTGTGCGGCCTGGTTGTTTACTGACATAAGCTAAACGATTATGGTTGGCTAAGGTGTTGAGTGCGCTCGATTTTCCAGCATTTGAGCGACCTGCAAAGGCGATTTCGACACCATTTGGGGGTGGCAAATCGCTAAGTTGATGGGCGGAAATGTAGAAGGCTGCGTTTTGAAA
>JBFJJY010000009.1:0-14399 GCA_041612055.1 Methylophilaceae bacterium
AATTACGCTACTGCGCTTAATAATGGGTTTGCGAAAGCAAACAATAGTGCCACACCAACAGCAATAATGAATGACGCATCGATCAAACCTAATAGCAAGAACACTTTACCTTGTAATTCAGGAATCATTTCTGGTTGGCGAGCTGCACCGTCCAAAAAGCTAGAACACATGTTACCAATACCGATACAAGCGCCTGCAGCACCAATACCTACCATCAAACCAATGCCAATCGCCGTATATGCTTGAATCATTTCCATTTTGTTACCCTCTCTTATTTAAAGATTTACTAATTAAACTAAAAACTACTGCATTAAACGTAATTTCTAATGATGCTCATGCGCCATTGATAAATAGACAATGGTCATCATCATGAAAATAAATGCCTGTAATGGCACTACTAAAATATGGAATATTGCCCAGACAGATCCTAAAATTGCCGCGCCAAACATACCAAAGATACCGGTAGCCGCTAACAAACCTATCAGTAAAAAGATCACTTCACTTGCATACAAATTACCGAATAATCGCATTGAATGTGAAAGTGGTTTTGAAATATATTCAATCATATTGAACATAAAGTTCGCTAAAAATAGTAATGGACTGACTAACAAACCAATAAATCCCATGAATGTTTTTGGTTTAAATAGTTTTGGCATACCAAAAGGTGCACCAAAAATTTCGTGGATCCAACCACCAACGCCTTTGGCTTTGATTGAGAAAAAAATCATCAGAATCCAAACAGATAAAGCCAATGCAAATGTGGTATTCACGTCAGATGTTGGTAGCGGACGGAAGGGCGCATGCGAGTCACCAAACAAGCTTGTGAACTTAGCAAACCAGTCAATTGGCACTAAATCCATCAAGTTCATCGCCAAGACCCATAAAAAAATGGTCAATGCTGTTGGTGCGATAAACGCGTGACGGTCGCCATGAAACATGCCTTTAACTTGACCGTCAACGAAGTTAAAAATTAACTCTACAAACGCTTGTGTCTTGCTTGGTACACCAGATGTCGCTTTACGTGCAACTAACCAAATTGCACCAGCGACTAATACACCTAAGATTAACGAAATGATAAACATGTCTAAGTGAATCACATTCCAAAAACTATGATCACCTTCTCCAACAGCCTTTGCATTAAATGACAAGTGGTGATTAATATAATCAGTTGCTGTCGTCATTTCATCTGAATGCTCTGCTGCGTGTTCTGTTGTATGCTCTGTCGCCATAATGATTTATATCTTTAAATGTTTGTTTCGTTTACTCATTGCTGCGCCAGAAATAATTGCCGCCGCGGCTAATCCTATTATCAGTGCCCATGGCACTAATGCTTTAAAATTTTTAATAGTGATGAACAAGAACAAAATAATTAACGCAATCTTAATCAATTCTGCCTTTAACATACTACCCAACACTGAAACTGCATCGTTACGCTTACTGATTGCTACTTTTGAAGCAATAAACGCAGCCAGAACGACTGACAATCCGCCCGCTATCGCTGACAAACCTGCATTCATTCCTGAGATTACAAAGGCAATGACCGCCACGGCTACTACTGCAAGCAGCTGTAAACGCAACATCGCTTCGAAAGTACTTTTTGCCGTTAAGCCAGTTTCTTTATCATTCATCTTCTAAATCCACTAAAAACAGTTAAATTTAAAATGTGGCTTTTAGCAAAGCCGCGATTTTGAATTAATCCCTTGCTTTAGTCAAGCTTTATTGGCTAATGACAGCCAATTCCAGTTAGCGCGATACTTTCTTAATAATCTCGTCCAGCTCATCTAAGTTACTATAATTAATCTTCAAGGTACCAGAACCATTGGCTTTGGCCGCAATGCTTACGCCTGTACCGAGCTTTTCACTCAATAAGTTTTGTAAAGCCATGACGTCGTGATTAACCGTATTTTTTGGAGTCTTCGGCTTGGTATCGAGCCCGACTTTCTTGACCATACTTTCTACTTCACGTACCGACAAATCTTGTTGCACGATTTTGTTCGCCAACATCACTTGTTGCGCCGCATCCAAACCAACCAAGGCACGCGCATGTCCCATATCAAGCTTATTTTCCATCAACATCGTTTGTACGCTACTTGCCAAGGTTAACAAGCGCAATAGATTAGAAACCGCTACCCGAGAACGCCCAACGGCATTGGCCGCTTTTTCATGGGTCATTGCAAACTCATCAATTAAACGCTTAATCCCCAAGGCTTCTTCAACTGGGTTCAGGTTTTCACGCTGTATATTCTCAATCAGCGCCATTTGAAGTGCCGATTCGTCGTCAATCTCACGAATCAATACTGGCACTTCTTGTAAGCCCGCGATTTGACTGGCTCGCCAACGTCGCTCACCCGCAATAATTTCATATTGTTCTGGCGCAATTTCTCTGACCAAAATAGGCTGCATGATGCCTTGATTTTTAATGGATTCCGCCAAAGTTTGCAGTGCAGCTTCATCCATGTGTGATCGAGGCTGATATTGCCCAGATTGCATCTGACTAACATTTAACATGCGCAACCCGCCCTCATGATTAGCCGTCTCTTCATCCCCAGCTAATAATGCGTCTAAGCCGCGTCCCAATCCCTTTTGTTTTGCCATGAAGCTATCCTATATTTTCTAAACTTTTGATTTTATTGGTTTATTTTTTGAAATAATTTCTGCTGCCAAATCTAAATAAGCCGTAGCACCTTTTGAAGATTTATCATATATCAGTGCAGGTAAGCCATAACTCGGTGCTTCAGCCAGTCGAATATTCCGCGGGATAACCGTTTTATATACTTTGTCGCCAAAGTGGCCCTCAAGCTGATCAGACACTTGTTGCGCTAACATATTACGGGTATCAAACATGGTGCGTAATAAGCCTTCAATCTCTAATTTACCGTTAAGATGTGCCCGCACTTTTTTAATGGTATTGACCAAATCCGATAAACCTTCCAGCGCGTAATATTCACACTGCATTGGAATCATGACTGTATTGGCTGCTGTTAAGGCATTCACTGTCACTAAATTAAGGGCAGGAGGGCAATCTAATAAAACATAGTCATATCCGTCAATAGTAGCAATCGCTTGCTTTAAACGCGTCTCGCGCGCAATCTCATTGACTAACTCCACTTCTGCGCCCGCCAATTCTCGATTGGAAGGCGCGACATCAAACCCACCTTTTTCACTTCTGACGATCACTTCACGCAAGGTTTTATCGTTAATCAACACATGATAAATACTATGTTTTAGATGCGCTTTATCAATACCACAACCAGTCGTCGCATTACCTTGTGGGTCCAAATCGACTAATAACACTTTTTTCTTATTCGCCGCTAAACTTGCCGCCAAATTAACGCAAGTCGTTGTTTTGCCAACACCGCCTTTTTGATTAGTAATCGCTAATATTTTCATCACGTCTTTTTCAATAAGCTTTCTAAAAATGTTCAATCATCGCCAAATGACGTTCTGCTTGTAACCCAGCAACAGACAACGGATAAACTTTACTATGGTTAGCGTTAAGCGCTGCTAACTCTTGTTGTGGCGAAACGCCTTTCATGGCATACCAACATCCATTTTCCGCCAATAAATGCCGCGTTAGTTGTACAAATAAATTAATCTCAGAAAAGGCGCGGGAAATAATCATGTCAAATGGCGCTGCTTCAAAGGCTTCCACCCGCGCATGCACCACTTGCAAATTATCCAGACCCAACTCACCTTTTACTTGACGCATAAAAATTGCTTTTTTCTGCACGGTATCTATCGTTGTCACTTGCAACTCTGGCAAGCAAATTGCCAACACGATGCCAGGCAAACCAGCACCACTACCAACATCCAATAGGCGTTTGCCTTTTATATAAGGTAAAACACTCAAGCTATCCAGCAGATGCAAGGTCACCATCTCTAGCGGGTCGCGCACTGCGGTTAAGTTATAAACTTTATTCCACTTATCTAATAGAGCCAAATATCGCAACAACGTTTGTTGGGCTTCAACCGTAATCTGCAAATCCATTTGCGCAACACCAGCCGCCAACTTATCAGCTAAATCACTCATGCTGCTTCACTATTGTTTTGTGTGGATTCCTTTTTATGTTTACGCTTCATATAAATCATTAAAATAGAAATGGTGGCTGGTGTGATGCCAGAAATCCTGCTTGCTTGGCCAATGGTTTCTGGCTTGTGCTGCGCTAATTTTTGGCGTGCCTCAATACTCAACCCATGTACTTGATCATAATCAATCGCATCGCCAAGCTTGATATGCTCACTGTCTTTCTGTTTAGCGATTTCCTCTTTTTGTCTGTCAATATAGCCTTGATATTTCGCTGCTATTTCCACTTGCTCTTTAACATCATCAGATAAAACAACATCAGACGGGATTAATTCTAACAAGCCAGCATAACTGACTTCAGGACGGCGCAACAACTCAAACAAACTATATTCATGATCTAATACTTTACCCAAAACGGCTTGTTGTGTTTCACGTGAAACATTGGCTGGCTGCACAAATGTTTTTTTCAATCGTTGATGCTCTTTGGCAACGGCTTCTTGTTTGCGACTAAACGCTGCCCAACGAACATCATCAACCAAACCGAGCTTACGACCGATTTCAGTCAAACGCATGTCTGCATTATCCTCACGCAACTGCAAACGATACTCTGCTCGACTAGTAAACATTCGGTATGGCTCAGTGACGCCTGTTGTGATCAAATCATCGACCAACACACCTAAATAGGCTTCATCACGAGCAGGGCACCAACCTTCTTTATCTTGCGCATACAAAGCAGCATTAGCACCAGCCAATAAGCCTTGCGCAGCTGCCTCTTCATAACCAGTAGTGCCATTAATTTGCCCTGCAAAAAACAAGCCTTTTATTGCCTTTGTTTCTAACGTGTTTTTCAATCCACGTGGGTCATAGTAGTCATACTCAATTGCATAACCTGGGCGCAAAATATGCGCATTTTCCAAGCCTTTGATAGAGCGAACCAAATTCAACTGCACATCAAACGGCAAGCTGGTTGAAATACCGTTAGGATAAACTTCATTGGTTTGCAAACCTTCAGGCTCAATAAATATTTGATGCGAATCTTTATCGGCAAAACGATTAATCTTATCTTCAATGCTTGGACAATAGCGCGGACCCACTCCTTCAATCACGCCAGTATACATAGGTGAGCGATCCAATCCGTTACGAATGATGTCATGCGTCTGTGTACTGGTATGCGTAATCCAACAAGACAATTGGGCAGGATGCTGCGCCACATGACCCAAAAAGGAAAACACCGGCACAGGATTATCGCCAGGCTGCTCTGTCATTGCAGCATAATCGATAGTTCTACCATCAATACGAGGTGGCGTGCCCGTTTTTAAACGACCTGCGGGTAAGCCGATTTCGCGCAATTTTGCAGCCAACGAAATAGCAGGGGGGTCGCCAGCACGGCCTGCACTATAGTTTTGCATACCTACATGCACCAAACCACCTAAGAAAGTACCTGCCGTTAACACGACAGACTTGGCGGAAAACTTAAGGCCGATTTGCGTGACCACTCCAACTGCTTTATCTCCTGCCAGCGTAATATCGTCCACCGCTTGCTGAAACAGCCACAAGTTAGGTTGATTTTCCAACGTACGGCGGATAGCTGCTTTATATAAAATGCGGTCAGCCTGCGCTCTTGTTGCACGAACAGCCGGGCCTTTACTTGCATTCAATATACGAAATTGGATGCCGCCTTCATCTGTTGCCATTGCCATAGCGCCGCCCAACGCATCCACTTCTTTAACCAAATGGCCTTTGCCAATACCACCTATTGACGGGTTGCATGACATTTGGCCCAAAGTTTCTATATTGTGTGTCAGCAATAGGGTTTTTTGTCCCATGCGCGCGGCAGCTAAGGCCGCCTCGGTACCCGCGTGACCGCCGCCAACGACAATAACATCAAATTTATCTGGAAACTGCATACATTAATCGCACATTATTCAACAATGAAAGGATAGAATTTTAACGTAATTCGCTCGTTTACGTTACTTAATCTTAATTGTTTCACGTGAAACAGTTAAGTTAGTGCATTAATCCAGTCAATTCTGTGCCAGATTGTGTATGTTTCACGTGAAACAATTGATTAGCCATTGCTGTAAAATTTAAACTTTTATTCCCTTGCTAACAGCATCGTGATAACCTTCCTGCTTGTCTTTTGGTTACAACGCTAAACATTATGGTTGCTCATATTACCTATACAAAAACCACCAGAGGGCAGAGGGCGTTTACAAAAGAACTGCCTGATGCTGTAGGACAGGTGTTGGCGGCAATGGATGGCGACCTAACGGAAGATGCTATCTTAGCCAAGCTACATGATGTGAGCGAAAGCGCTTTCAGGGAGGCCATGACATGGTTGCTCGAAGGTGGTTTCGTTCGATTGTCAGACGCTGAACCATTCGTCATCTCTCAACCCAGTGCACTAGCAAACGACGCCATACAAGTTGACGAAATTAGTTTTGATGAGTTTGACGCGTTGTCAAACACCGTGAGCCCTAAAAGAAAAAAAGAAAGTACGACAGAGGCAGATATTGTATTCAATCTTTTTGCTGAGACGGTAGCAGAAAAGTCGACTAAATTTAAAAAAAGATCTAAAGCCGAAAAGGAAAAAGCACGGCTAGAAGCAATAGAGGCAACCAAACGTATTACAGCAGCCAAGGCTGAAGAGAGAGCCAGGTTAAACGCTGAGACAGAAGTGCAAAAACAAGCGGAAGTGCTGGCAAAAAAAGAACAGTGGGCAAAGCTAAAAGCTGAAGCTGAAGAGAAAGCATTAGCTGAAAAAAAAGCACAAGCAGAAGCAGCTGCGATGGCAAAAGCACAAGCTGAAATACAAGCAAGGGAGAGAAGCGAAGCAGAAGCAAAAAAAGATGCGGAAAAATGGGCGCAGTTGAAAGCGGCTGCCAAAGCCAAAGCAGATGAAGAAGCACAGCTAGCGGCCATTGCGACTGCAAAAAACCAAATAAAGTTACAGCGCTTTGCCAAAAAAATACATTCAACATTGCGTATCAAACAAGGCGTTATTGCTTTATTGCGCACCATTAAATCACTATTTATTTTCTTATTGCTAGTGCTCTGTTTATTAGTCTCTGCTGCGCATTTGATGAATATTCCAATGCTGACAAAGCCTATTGAAAAGATGGTATCGGAAAAAATCGATGAAAAAGTCGAAATAGCCTCGGTGCATATCAGATTATTGCCAAAACCACATTTGCTGCTAGATACAATCAATATTGCTAATACCAGCCATGCAGAGAAAATACGGGTCTACCCCAACTTTATAGACCTCAAGCATAAACTTGTTAGTGCATTTTCTACGCCCGATAAAACACCTTATAAAATTCAGTCTCTTAGCATTGAAGGTTTGACTATAGCGCAGAAGGATTTTGCTCAGCTTCGTACATGGACATCCGCAATCGCCAAGCATCAGCAACCTATTTTTCACCATTTGGTTTTTAAAGACTTATCGTTAAATATGAACGGCTTAACATTGCCACCATTACAAGTTGATGTTTCGCTGAGTTCAATCGATGCATTTAAAAAAGCCGTGTTTTCTACCAAAGAAAAGGACTTTAATCTGACGATGCATGCGATTAAAGATGGTTATTTGATCGACATAAATGCGACCAATTGGCGCACACCGTTATCTCCGTTTCCCATATTTACAACCCTTAATGCAACTGGTGTGGTTAAAAATAATGATTTATCGTTTTCATCTATTACAGGTCAACTTTATGGTGGTACTTTGAGTGCCAAGTTAGAGACTAATTTAAGCTCGCCACGGTTAGCATCAAAAGGTCGTTTTACATTGAATGGCATTGCTATTAATAAACTGGCAGATGATATTCATATTAATGCTGCTATTACTGGTCATTTAAACACCAATGGCTATTTTGCGTTTAACGTCAATCAAACTAACAATACAATCAACTCTCCCAATATAGATGCTGCATTTAAGGTCAAAAATGGCGTACTTGAAAAAATAGACATCGCAGAAGCGATGCGTACCAAGAATATTAATGGCTCTACCAAATTCACAACATTGACTGGTCGCTTGTCACTTAACAATAATAGCTATCGATTAACCAATTTATCTTTGCGAGACAATCAATTACAAGCCTATGGACAAGTCACTATTTCAGCAAATGAACAAGTATCTGCGTCTATCTCATCTACCATTGCCATACCAAATAACCCAATTAGTAAGGATTTAATGATTAAGGGATCGATTAACGCGCTCAAAGTCATTAATTAAATTTTGTTAAATTTAAATGAATTGACCAATAAAATATTGACGAACAGTTAAATCCACGCCTATAGTGCATTTAAGCGACAATACGCTTTAACCTAAATTAACGAGGAGACAATGATGGCTGGTAAGTTTGAGTTAAAAACAGCAAAGAGTGGTCAAACGCACTTTAATCTTTTAGCGGGTAATGGACAGGTGATTTTGCAAAGTGAAATGTACGAAAGCAAAGCAAGTGCAATCAACGGAATTGAATCCATCAAAAAAAATGCAAGTATGGATGAACGCTACGACCGATTAACCTCTAAATCAGACAAACCCTATTTTGTAATCAAAGCAGGTAATCATCAAGTGATTGGCCAAAGCCAAATGTATGAGTCAGTCGCTTCTCGTGATAATGGAATTGAATCAGTTAAGAAAAATGCACCTGATGCAGAGATTGTCGATTTAACCTAAATAAAGAAGGTTAAACTTTCTGAGAAAAAAGGACGCAACAGCGTCCTTTTTTATGTGACTTCATAGCATCTGCTTTATAACTTCGTATTCAAACGCAACCTTTACTTCGCTATTTCTTGCGCCATATCAAGGTTTTGAGAATCTGTCTTTCTATAATACTGTGGCATATCGCTGTTTTTACAGAATTGAAACATAAATGAAACACAGCGCTTACACATTAGAAATAAATACTTAACACAAAGACATTAGAATTCACTTTAACCAACAGATTTAAATATGAATCCATTTTAGATCACATTATCTCAGGAGAAATACAAATGAAAAAAATATCATTCATGATTGCCGCTTTATTAAGTCTTTCAGTCGGCTCTGCACATGCAGACGTTGTCAACGCACAAATATTAATGGACAAATATACTGCATCAGCAAAACTCGTAAATCAAGAGTTTGAACCATCAGCGATTGAAGGTAAATTGTTTTTTAACCGCAGCTTCAAAAACGATGGTCATGAAGCAGCTTGTGCCTCATGCCACACTCAAAACCCTGCTAATTATGGTAAACACATGGTGACAAGCAAACAAATCAAACCGCTTTCTCCAATGGTTAACCCTAAGCGTTTTACTGATATTGCAGATGTAGAAGAGAAGTTTACAGAACATTGTAATGATATCTTGGGTACTGATTGTAGCGCGCAAGAAAAAGCAAACTTTATTAAATACTTGTTTACAGAAAAAACGCCTTCTTAAGAAAGCGATTTAATGCAGCGTTATATATGGGATCCATTTGTTAGACTGTTTCACTGGTCTTTAGCGATTGCTTTTGGTGTCGCGTTCTATACCCACGCTTCTGAGTGGGATAGAATGACGCACATCGAAGCAGGCTATGTCGCTGGTGGGCTTATTATTGCGCGTATCGTTTGGGGCACTGTTGCCACAGGCTATGCAAACTTCAAAACGTTCCCGCCCAACATTATTTGGGCTACAAAATACTTATACAAACTGATTAAAGGTAATGCTAAGCATTATGTCGGACATAACCCAACTGGTGCATTAGTGATTTACGCGATGCTAGGTATTGGGCTAACCGCTGTTGCATCTGGTATTTTGGTTTTTGAAGATGGTTTGATTTTTGGTGATGAATATAGCTCTGTATACAAAACGATTCATCATTACTCGACATGGGGCTGGTTATTTTTAGTCGGTGGTCATGTTATCGGTGTCATTACTGAAAGTGTTCTGCACCGTGATAATCTGATTTTAGCCATGATTACCGGTTGTAAACGCGTTTGTAAAATTAAACCAAAACAGAAAAAACAAGCATTGCAGTCTAAGCATGAAATAGCTTATAAAAAATTACATACTAACAAGCAGTAATTGTTCACCAATAAAAAGGCGCTATTAGCGCCTTTTTTATTATCAGCAGCTTTATTTTCCAATACAGAACTTAGAAAAAATTTCTCCAAGCAAATCATCTGGAGTAAATTCACCTGTAATACTACTTAAAGCCTCTTGCGCCAATCTTAGCTCTTCTGCGACCAGTTCAGCTAAATGAATTTGCTCAGTAGCTTGTTGTAAATGTAAGCTCACCTGATTCAATGCTTGCAAATGTCTTGCGCGTGCCATAAAAACGCCTTCAGCATTTTGTTGATAACCGACCAACGACAGTAAATGGCTTTTTAGCAAATCTAAACCCTGCCCGGTTTTGGCAGATAGATAAATGTGGGCTTCATTATTTTTCTCGAATACTTGTGGCTGCTCATGAGAAACATCAATTTTATTATGTACCCAAATTTTGGTTATTTCTTGCGGCAAGCGCTCTAAAATCAACTTTTCTTGCTCGCCAATGCCATGAGCTGAGTCAATTAATAATAATGCGATATGCGCCGTTTCTGTGGCTTGATATGTCCGGGCAATACCAATTTTTTCCACCTCATCCTCAGTCTCACGTAAACCAGCTGTATCAATCACATGCAAAGGCACACCGTTAATCTGGATTTCACTTTTGATGGCATCTCGTGTTGTTCCGGCAATCGAAGTGACTATCGCCACCTCTTCGCCAGAAAGTGCGTTCATTAAACTAGACTTACCGACATTAGGTTGTCCAATCAGTACAACATTAACACCATCACGTAACAATGCGCCTTGTTTTGCTTTATTAAAAATAGTAGCTAACACTTGTTGGTTAACCACTATTTTTTCAGCTACACGACCTTGCGTAATAAAGTCAATTTCTTCTTCAGGAAAATCTAAACACGCTTCTACGTATAAACGCAAATTAATGAGCTCACTGAGTAGTGTATTGACTGTTTGAGAGAACTCACCTGATAAAGAGCGAACCGCACTTTTAGCTGCTTCAACCGTAGCAGCATTAATCACATCAGCAACGGCTTCTGCTTGTGCCAAATCTAATTTGTCATTTAAATAAGCACGTCTTGTGAACTCACCTGGAGCTGCCTGACGCGCGCCCAATGCGATACAGCGGGCTAATAACAGTTGCATCAATGCTGTACCGCCATGAGCTTGTAGTTCTAAAACCTCTTCGCCCGTATATGAATGTGGTGCATTGTAATAGATGGCGATGCCACGATCGATTAAATCACCGTTCGCTTCTTTAAAATCTAGATAAGCTGCGTAGCGTGGAGCAGGACAGTGTCCTAGAATTTGCGTCGCGATGGCTTGGCACAAAGGGCCGGAAACGCGCACAATACCAATGCCGCCAGCACCACTTGCTGTAGCGATAGCGGCAATCGTATCTTGTGAATTAGCGCTTAGCACTGCCTTTTTTAGCTAACGATTCTGCGTGGATAGTTTTGTTGATATACCATTGCTGTGCAATTGAAAGGATATTATTCACTAACCAATATAAAACCAAACCCGCAGGGAAGAAGAAGAAGAAAATGCTAAATACAATCGGCATAATTTTCATTACTTTTGCTTGTATCGGGTCGGTCGGTGCTGGATTCAAATATGTTTGAATAATCATCGTAGCACCCATCAAAATCGGCAAAATATAATAGGGATCTTTTGCTGATAAATCGGTAATCCATCCAAAAAATGGCGCGTGACGCAACTCAACTGAACCGAGTAAAACCCAATAAAGTGCAATAAAAACAGGGATTTGAACTAAAATCGGCAAGCAACCACTTAATGGATTAATTTTTTCTGTACGATACATTTCCATCATGGCTTGTTGTAGTTTTTGTTTGTCATCGCCAAATTTTTCTTTCAGACTTTGCATGCGCGGCGCCATTTCACGCATGTGCGCCATGCTGCGATAACTCGCTGCTGAAAGTTTGAAGAAAGCGGCCTTAAGGAAAATAGTGAGGATAATAATCGCCACACCCCAATTACCAATGAAGTGGTGAATTTTTGAAAGCAACCAAAATAATGGCTTCGCAATCACGGTTAACCAACCATAATCTACTGCATATTCCAAACCAGGTGCCGCCGCAACAAGATCCTCCTCAGTTTGAGGACCTGAAAATAAGGTTGCTGTCACTTCTGTTGTGTTATCAGATGCAATTTTACCAACGGGATTAACAACACCAACGGCATACAAATTATCTGCTAATTGCTTGGTGTAAAACTCATCTTGGGTGCCTGCTTTGGGAATCCAAGCACTGGCAAAATAATGTTGAATAATACCAATCCAACCATCTTTTGTTTTTAGAGATAAATTGCTGTCTGCCATATCAGAAAATTTAATTTTCTTAAATTTATCAGCATCGGTGTAATAAGCGCCGCCAGTAAAAGTCGGCATAAATGCAGAGCCTTGATTAGAATCACTATCATGAATAATTTGGTAGTAAACAGATGGTGTCACTTCCTTACCACTGTTGTTGTGGATAACATGCGTTACCTCAATCTCATAACGGCCGCGGTGAAAGGTGTAAATCTTATCAACCGTCACGCCATTAGCCGCCCAAGTGAGTTTTACATCAAGCTTATCAGCGCCTGTCTGCATACTGTAACTATTGGTTTCGCTGGTAAATAATGTCTTGTGATTAGGCAAATCCGCACCGATTAAACCGCTTTGCGCAATATATAGCATTGGATTTTTTGCATCATCCATCAATACAAAGCGGCCTTCATCTTTACCATCAGCACGATGCTTGTTTAATGTTAGATGACGCAAGTCTCCGCCAACTGTGCTGATTTCTGCTTGATATAAATCCGTATTAATTTTAATACGTTCACCACCAAGTGCTAACTTCTCTGTTTGATTATCGAGCGTATCAACTGCAGCCGCATCAGCCGCGACAGGGATACTAGGATCAACAACGTTTGCACTGGTAGAGGTGGATGTGTTGGCCACCACAGCACTGGGTTGGTTTTTAGTTTGCCACGCATCCCATAACATCATGATAGAAAATGAAAATACGACAAAAATCACTAAACGTTTAATATCCATTACAACTCTTTATTCATTATAAAAATTATTGTTTAACAAAAGGCTAGGGCACAGGATCGTGACCACCGTCACACCAAGGATGACAACGGCTTAGTCTTAACACGGTCAGATAACTGCCTTTTAACGCACCATGTTTATTAATTGCTTCAATGGCATAACTTGAACAAGTGGGATAAAAACGACAGCTAGTACCAAAGAAAGGACTTAAGCACCATTGATACAGCTTAATTAATCCTATCAGCAAACTACGCATTATCCACTTTTTCTTGCGTTATTTTATGCTGTATTTTACCAAACAGCATAACCAGTTCTTGTTTCAATATTAAGAAATGGCTATTTTTAAATGGCTTTTTTACTTGTATAACCACATTTACACCACTTAAGGCATGAATCTCTTGGCGACACAGTTCGCGCAAAACACGGCGCATGTAGTTTCTATCTACTGCTAACTTAGCCATTTTTTTTGCAACAACAAAACCCACTTTTGTATTTGATGTTTCGTTAGGCTTGTAATGAATCACAAGAAAAGCGGTTGAAAATCGTTTTCTAAAACTAAAAACGGATGAAAATTCATCCGTTTTTCTTATCATTTCCAACTTACTTATGACTGGATTATGCATTGCTAGCCATGTTTAATGTATAGCAAATTCAACACGAATGTCGTGCTAAACTTACAAACCTAGGCGTTTACGACCTCTTGCTCGGCGCGCCGCAATAATCTTACGACCACCTTTTGTTTTCATGCGTACTAAGAACCCGTGCGTACGTGCGCGGCGTGTTTTAGACGGTTGATAAGTACGTTTCATTTAATTCTCCAAATGCGAATGCTACAAAGCCCTCCATTAAACCCGATAATGCTGCTGTTTGTCAATCACATTTTACTCAGATTTAAAAATTGCAATTGCCTGTGGATAAGTCAGAGTAAACAGGTTAAAATTATTCTCTCATTTTTGGTAAAAAAATAAGAAAGAACCAAAAAACCTATCTCTAAAACAACTATTAACTGGGGTATTGGTAAACCGATGGAAAATTTTTGGCCTGCCTGCCTTAGCCGTTTTGAGCAAGAGCTGTCCACGCAGCAGTTTAATACCTGGATTAAACCGCTTAAAACTGAAATTACCGACAATAGTTTTATTGTTGTTGCCCCTAATAAATTTGTCCAGCAATGGGTCAAAGATCGCTTTTTAAATAAAATCGAACGCATTGCAGAAGAGTTATTCTCGCAAACAGTGTTAATCGAAATTACCACCAGCAACAAACCAGCAGCAGAAAATCATAAAAAAC